>NZ_JBFTSF010000021.1:0-42310 GCF_056399905.1 Cupriavidus sp. 01L46 | reverse complement strand
ATCGCGGCGAGGATCAGTTCGCGCAGCAGTGGCGTGATGCCCAGCACGGTGCAGCGGGTGGGCAGGTTGTCGGCGGCGTCCGGCCGGATGTAGGCGGTGCGCATGCGCACGTGCCCGACCATGCGGATCCAGTGCACCATGCCCCMAGGCATCCACATGCCGCGCGTCGGGGGCACGATCCATTGCCCTTCGGCGGTGGCGACCACCATCACGCCATGCACCGCGTGCACCAGTTGCGCATTGGGATGCTGGTGCGGCTTGGTAACGTGGCCGGGCACATAGTCGGCGGCCATGGCCGTGACCGGCATGGCGCTGCGGTCGTACTGCAGGTAGGCGGGCGACTTGGAGTAGCTGTCGGCGCGGTGGATGGCGGGCGGGGAGGAGCGTGTTGTGGGCGCGGTGTTTTCGGCGCTTCGCTGTGCGATCGGGCTGGGGAGGCGGGGCATGTCCTTTTCTCCAAGGTTCTGGCCCTATTCTCGCAGGACAGGCGGGATCGTGCCATTTAGGATGAGCGCCAGGATTCCCCCATTGCCTTTTCAGCCCCCGTTTCCATCATGAGCAGCCGTATCGAAACCGCGCCCGGCGGCGCGAATGCCTCGCCACAAGGCTTGGCCCAGACTCCCACGACCGCGCAGGCCACCGAGCGGACCGGCTTCCGGGTGCTGGGGGCGATCAGTTTTTCGCACTTCCTCAACGACATGATCCAGTCGCTGATCCTGGCCATCTATCCGATGCTCAAGGGCGGCTTCAACCTCAGCTTTACCCAGATCGGGCTGCTGACCCTGACGTACCAGATCACCGCTTCGCTGCTGCAGCCGGTGGTGGGCCTGTACACCGACAAGCATCCCAAGCCGCAGTCGCTGTCGATCGGCATGGGGTTCACGTTGTGCGGCTTGCTCATGCTGTCGGTGGCGCCTACCTATGGCGTGCTGCTGGTGGCCGCCGCGCTGGTGGGCACCGGATCGTCGATCTTCCATCCGGAGTCGTCGCGCGTGGCGCGCATGGCGTCGGGCGGGCAGCACGGGCTGGCGCAGTCGATCTTCCAGGTTGGCGGCAACGCGGGCAGCGCGACCGGGCCGTTGCTGGCGGCGTGGATCGTGCATCAGCAGAGCAGCGTGGCGTGGTTCTCGCTGGCGGCGCTGCTGGCGATTGCCGTGCTGTGGCAGATCGGCGGCTGGTATGGCCGTGAACTGGCGCACACCACGCGCAAGCGCAAGGCTGTCGCTGCCGCCGCGCCGCTGCCGCGCAGCACCGTGGTGCGGGCCATGGTGGTGCTGATGGCGCTGGTGTTCTCCAAGTATTTCTACATGGCGAGCTTGAACACGTATTACACCTTCTACCTGATGGAGCGCTTTGGCCTGTCGCGGGAGAGCTCACAGCTCTACCTGTTCGTGTTCCTGTTCGCGGTGGCGGCCGGCACCATCCTGGGTGGCCCGATCGGCGACCGCATCGGCCGCAAGCGCGTGATCTGGGCGTCGATCCTGGGCGTGGCGCCGTTCACGCTGATGCTGCCGCATGCCAACCTGTTCTGGACTGGCGTGCTGTCGTTCATCATCGGCTTTATCCTGGCCTCGGCGTTCTCGGCCATCCTGGTGTTCGCGCAGGAGCTGATTCCGGGCAAGGTGGGCATGGTGTCGGGCTTGTTCTTCGGCTTTGCGTTCGGCATGGGCGGCATCGGCGCCGCGGTGCTGGGCAAGCTGGCCGATGCGCACGGCATCCAATCGGTCTACCAGCTGTGCGCGTTCTTGCCGTTGCTGGGGCTGCTGGCTATTTTCCTGCCGGACCTGGGCGGGCGAAAAAAGCTGCCCTGAGCCTGCGCGCAGCGGCTCGCGACGATATCGGTGTTCAATGCCATGCACCGTCGCGGTGCTCACGCGCACATTGCAGCAACCCCACGCGGTGCCTGGCGTACCTGCGGGGCTGCCCTATCAGCGCCCGGTCTTGTCCTGCGACACGTCCATGATCATGCGTGTGAGCAGGTACAGGCGCGGCGTGACCGAGTTGAGGTCGACGTATTCCGCGTCGTTGGAGTGCGCGCCAAAGCCGCGCAGGCCGAAGCGCTCGATCACGGGCGCCTTGGTGGCGGCCGCGGCGAAGGCCGCATCGGTGCCGCCGCCTTCGGCTGTGTCGTACACGGCCAGCTTCTCGCCGATCTCCGCATACACGCCTTGCGCATGCGCGGCCAGCTTGCGCGCGGCGTCGGTGACTTCCAGCGGCGGCCGGCGACGTTCGAATTTGACCTCGACTTTGGTATCGGGAATCAGTTGCTTCTTCACGCGCTCTTGCAGCGTGCGCTCCAGGTTGTCGTAGTCGGCGGTGCGCAGCACGCGCACGTCGGCCTGGGCCGTGGCGGTGGCCGGGATCACGTTGCGGTTGGTGCCGGCCGAGGAGATCGTCCAGTTSACCTTGAGTCCGGTSTCSKGGTTGGACAGGTCGCGCATCTGCAGGATCTGGTGCGATAGTTCATACAGCGCGTTGCGGCCGTTCTCGGGCGAGCTGCCGGCGTGCGAGGCCTTGCCATGCACGGTCAGCGAGATGGCGCCGATGCCGCTGGTGGCTAGCGACAGGCGGTCGCCGGTCACGCGCGTGGCTTCGCAGGAGAACACCGCGTCTTGCTGGCTGCCCATCTTGGTCAGCATGGCGCGCGCGCCCGGCGAGCTGATTTCCTCATCGCCGTTGATCAGCACGGTCAGCGTGCCGTAGTCCTTGAAGCCCATCTTCTGCAGGATGGCCACCGTATGCAGGATCACCGCCACGCCGTTCTTGTCGTCGGCGATGCCCAGGCCGTAGGCGCGCTCGCCGTCGATGCGGAACGGCTGCTGCGCCAGCATGCCGCGCAGGTAGACCGTATCCATATGGCCGATCAGCATGATGTTGCGCTTGCCCGTGCCCTTGAACTGCGCCATCACCATCTTGCCCACTTGCTTGGGCGTGTCTTCCATGCGGTAGACCTCGGTGGGCTCGATCAGCTGCGCGTCGCCGCCCATCGCGGCCAGGCGGTCGCGGATCAGCGTGGCGATGCGGTCCAGCCCTTCGATGTCCTTGCTGCCGGACTCGATCGAGACCAGGTCCTTGAGGGTGGCGATCAGCGCCGGCTTTTCTTGCTGAGACAGCTGGTAGGCGGGCTCCACCGGCGCCGCTTGCGCGGCAGCGGCGCAGAGCAGGGCGACGAGCGCGGCCGCCGCCTTCAAGGACGCACGGCGGCGGTGGGCAAGCGCGCTGGCGCGCGGGCTAAGGTTCAAGCGCATGTGGGGGGCTCCGTGATGCAGTGAGGAAAAAGGCAGTGGGGGGGAAACAGATAAAAGGCAGGACGGATCGCAGGGTTCGTGCCAGGCGTGGCGCGTGCGTTGCTGCGATGCGCCTGTCTGCCGCGTCATTCGCCGGCGGCCTCGAAGCCCTGCAGCCAGCGCCGCAACAGGCTTGCCAGCTGCTTGCGCTCGGCGGCCGAGAGCCGCTCCAGCAAGCGATGCTCATTGGCCACGTGCACTTCCAGCGCGTGGTCGATGCGCACGCGGCCCGGCTGGGTCAGCTCGATCAGCAGCCCGCGCCGGTCATCCGGGTTGGGGCTGCGGCGCACCAGCCCGGCGCGCTCCAGATGGTCGATCCGGTTGGTCATGGTGCCCGAGGTGATCATCAGCGAATCGATCAGCGCGCCCGGCGACAGCGCATAAGGCGGGCCGGAGCGGCGCAGCGTGGCCAGCACGTCGAACTCCCAGGTATTCAGGCCGGTCGGCGCCAGCGCGGACTCCACCGCGCGATCGGTGTGGCGCGCCAGGCGCCAGACCCGGCCGATGATGCCCATCGGCGCGGCGTCCAGGTCCGGGCGTTCGCGCGCCCACTGGGCCAGGATATGGTCGACGCGATCGCCCCCGTCCCCGCCTTCGTGTGCCTCGTCGTTGCCGGCTTTCGGGGAGGGCGCCGTCGCGCTGCTTGCCTTGGGTTTGCCGCGGGTGGCCATGGTGGGCTGCTGTTGATCCTGGTTGACGAGAATCTTGACATCAAGGCTTTCAGTTCGTAAAGTGGATTTTTATATCTTGATATCAAGAATATTGGCTTGAAGAAAATGGAGCCATGACGACATGAAGCCCGATCCCCAGCCCGCCTCGCCAACGCTGCTCGCAGCGCGCCCATCCTCGCCGTCTTCCACGCCTGCCCCGCAGGTTCAGGTACGCACGGCGGATGTCCTGCTGACCGCTTCGGCACCCCTGATCTGGGGCAGCACCTACCTGGTCACCAGCCAGTGGCTGCCGCCGGGACAGCCGCTGCTGTCCGGCGTGATCCGCGCGCTGCCGGCCGGCCTGGCGATGCTGGCGTGGGGCCGGCAACTGCCGCGTGGCGGTTGGTGGTGGAAGGCGGCGGTGCTGGGCGTGCTCAATATTGGCCTGTTCCAGGCCATGCTGTTTATCGCCGCCTACCGGCTGCCAGGCGGCGTCGCGGCCACCGTGGGCGCAATCCAGCCGTTGCTGGTGGTGCTGCTGGCGTGGCTGCTGCTGGGCGCGCGGCCGCATCTGGCTACGTGGCTGGCCGGGCTGGGCGGCATCGGTGGCGTGGCCTTGCTGGTGCTGGGGCCCGCCGCGCGGCTGGACGCCGTGGGCGTGGCGGCCGCGGCGGCCGGCGCGGTGTCCATGGCGCTGGGCACGGTGCTCGCCAAACGCTGGCGAGCGCCAGTCTCGCCGCTGGTGCTCACCGCGTGGCAGCTCACCGCGGGCGCCTTGTTCCTGCTGCCCTTCGCGCTGGCCTTCGAGACGCTGCCGGCGCGGCTGACGCTGCCCAACGTGCTTGGCTACCTGTGGCTGTGCGTGGCCGGTGCCGGCGTGAGCTATGCGTTCTGGTTCCGTGGCATCGGCCGCTTGCCGACCGCGGCGGTGTCCGCGCTGGGCTTGCTCAGCCCCGTTAGCGCAACCGTGCTGGGCTTCCTGGTGCTCGGCCAGATCCTGAGCCCGGCGCAGATGGCCGGCGCACTGCTGGTGCTGGCCAGCGTGTGGCTCGGGCAGCGCGCGCCGAAGGCGGCGCAGGCCGCTGCCGGAGGCTCTGGGGCATCAGGTAAGGCGCATCCGCCGTTGGCGCCGCGGCAAGGGTGAACGCAAGGGTGAACGACCAGGGTGAATGGCGCGCCGTTTTTGCGGCATCATGGCGGGCATGACGTCCGCCGTACCTTCCCCCACCCCCACCCGGCCCGCTTGCGATCACTGTCTGGCGCTAGCGGCGGATTCCCGCCGGCGCGAGCCACATGAGCGGCTTGTGCTCAAGCACACCGCGCCGCTGGTCAGCCAGAGCGCTGCTGGCGTGCCGTTCAGCATGCTCACGTTCACGTGCCGCGAGTGCGGCACCGTATGGCGGCTCTATGACCGCGCCAACGAGCTCTTTGTCTCGTGGGTGCCGGACCGTGCGCTGGGCCGCGGCGCCGATCGGATAAAATAGCGCCTGTTTCCTGCCTGCGTGCTGTCGGTCCAGCGCCCGGTTCCGGGCCGCCCGGCGGCGCCAGCACGGCCAGTTTCGTTGTTCCGTTGTTCCGTCTTCCAACCGTTGTCCTCGTCGTCCCCCGCCATGTCCGCTTCCCACCGAATTCCCCTGCTGGCTGCTGCTTCCGTGTTTGCGGCCCTGACGTGCCCGCTCGCCAGCGCTGCTGACGCCGCTGGCACGGCTGGTGCGTATCCCGCGCGCCCGATCCGGCTGATCGTGGCCTATCCCACCGGCGGCATCAGCGATACCGTGGCGCGCGCGCTCGGCGAGCGCCTGTCGGCCCAGATGGGCGCCTCGGTGGTGGTGGAAAACAAGGCGGGCGCGGGTGGCAGCATCGGCATCGACGCCGTGGCCAAGGCCGCGCCGGACGGCTACACGCTGGGCTTTGCCTCGACCAGCCCGCTCACGCTCAACCCGCACGTAGGCCGCGTCAACTACGATCCGCAGCGCGACATCGCGCCGGTCATGAGCGTGATGTACTCGCCGGTGCTGGTGATCGCCACGTCGAGCTTCGGCGGCAAGTCGTTCCAGGATCTGCTGGCGCAAGCCAAGGCCAAGCCCGGTTCGGTACGCTGGGCCACGTCGGGCCTGGGCACGGTGGGCCATGTCATGCTGGAACAGGTCAAGTCGAAGGCCAAGGCCGACCTGACCCTGATCCCTTACAAGGGCGCGGGCCAGCAGATGAACGACGCCCTCGGCGGCCAGTTCGAGGTGATGAGCACCAACGCCAGCCCCATGCTGACCCAGCACATGCAAGCCGGCCGGCTGCGCGCGCTGGCGGTGGGCGCACCCAAGCGCATCGAGTCGCTGCCCAATGTGCCGACCTTTGCCGAGCTGGGCTACCCTAAGGCCAACCTCACTTCCACCTTCGGCATCTTCGCGCCCGCGCACACGCCCGTGGCCATCATCACCAGGCTGAATGCCGAACTGAACAAGGCCCTGCAAGAGCCCGAGGTGCGCGAGCGCCTGCTCAAGGGCGGCGAAGTCCCCACCGGCGGTACCGCCGCGCAATTCGCCAAGGCCATCCATGCGGAATACGACGACAACGCCCGCATCGTGAAGGAAGCGGGCATCAAGGCGGACTGACGGGGCAGGGCGGGCGACAGCACGGGTGATCGAGCAGCCGCATCACGGCTGCTCGATCAGGTCCAGCCGGCAGCCGGTGGCATACACCGACGACAGGCGCACGCCGTTGCGCGGCTCCAGCGCCAGCTTGGTGCGCACGCGCGACAGGTGGCTGTCCACCGTGCGCGATGCCGGCGGCATGCTGCGGCGCCAGACCGATTCCTCGATGGTCTGGCGCAGCAACAACTGGCCGGCATGGCGAAACAGCAAGACCGCCAGCTCGTACTCCTTGGGCGCTAGCTTGACCAGGCGGCCGTTGACGAAAGCGCGCCGCTCGGCCAGCACAAAGCGGTACGCACCCAGCTCGAGGTCGCCGCAGGCCTGCGCTACCGGCGCCATGCGCCGCAGCAGCGCGTCGACGCGCGCGGCCAGCTCGGCGTGGCGCACCGGCGGCGGCAGGAAGGCATCCGCGCCATGGGCGAAGCACCGGGCGATATGGTCGTCGTCGTTGTGCTGGCTCAGCAGCATCACCGGCAGCGCATCGCCTAGGGTACGGCGTATCCACAGCAAGACGTCGCGCGCCGGGATGCCGGGAACCTCCCAGGCCATCAGCAGCAGCGCGTATGGCTCGTTGCGCAGCGCCTGCATCAGCGCGCCCCCTTCGCGAAAGCGCACCGCCTCATGGCCGCTGAGCCTGAGCGTCTGCTCCAGCAGGACGGCTCGCGCCGGGTTGTCCTCCAGTACTGCGACTCGCATGAACTCTCTCCTCGTGCGCGGCATTGCCAGGGCATCTTAGCGTCGCGGCCTGCGTGGCGGATCGTTAATCGAGGCTGCCGCCGCAGATTGCGAAATTTCTCATACGAAAGATTTCTCTCGCGGCTTCTAATGACGGATAGCCCCGCATCGTCGGGTCACTCCCTGGCGCCGGCGGCGCCAATTACCGCGAGACCGGCAGGCGTCCAAGCCTTTCCGGCCAAATTGCATGGGTATGAAGATCGCATCACTGGAAGATGAACCCGCAGAGGCGGCCCTGATCCGGCAGATTCTCGGCGAGGCCGGGCATGCCTGCACCACCTTCACGCGCAGCCGCGACCTGCTGCGGCAACTGCGCGAGGAAAACTTCGACCTGCTGCTGCTCGACTGGCAGATGCCGGATCTTTCCGGCAAGGAGGTGCTGACCTGGGTGCGCGCCAACCTGGACCGGCGCGTGCCCGCGATGTTCCTGACCTGCCGCGTGGAAGAAGAAGACATCGTCGATGGCTTCGCCACCGGCGCCGACGACTACATGCTCAAGCCGGTGCGCCGCGGCGAACTGCTGGCGCGCATCCATTCGCTGCTGCGCCGCGCCTATCCGGACCCGGGCAGCGGCGGCGCGCAGGTGGCGCTGGCCGACTATGTCATCGACTGCGCCGCGCGCACGGTGGCGCATCGCGCCCAGCCGCTCAGGCTGACGCCCAAGGAGTTCGACCTGGCCGTGCTGCTGTTTCGCAACGAAGGCCGCATCGTGTCGCGCGACCATATCGTGGCGGCGGTCTGGGGGCGCGAGATCTCGCCGCTGTCGCGCACCATCGATACGCATATGTCGCGTGTGCGCAGCAAGCTTGCCCTGCACCCGGAACACGGGCTGCGCCTGCTGCCGGTCTACACGCATGGCTACCGTCTCGAACTCACCAGCACGGCGCCATGACGGCGTGGCTGCGTTGTGAAATCCTGCGCTGGGTGGCCGGCCTGCGCGCGGCCGCGCGGCACCTGGAGCGTCTCGCTCACAGGATGGGGGCAGGCACGGAGGAGGGCGCGCGCGACAAGCCCGTTGGCATGGCCGCCATCCGCGCCATGCTGCCTGCCGGCGGCGCCATCGATGCGGCGGCCTGCGACAGCGCGGCGCTGGCATCCTGGCAAACCGCCATGCGGGCGTTGTCGCACGATTTGCGCTCGCCGCAGAGTGCCATCCTGGCGCTGGTGCAATTGCACCAGGACGTGCCGTCCGCACGCGCGCACGCGGCATTTGTGGCGCAGACGGCGGGCTATGCGCAGGTGTCGCTGCGGCTCACCGACGACATCGCGCGGCTGTTGCGCGAGCTCGCCCACGGTTACCGCATGGAGATACTGGACCTGACAGCGCTGCTGCGCGAGTCCGCCGACACGCTCTGCCTGCATGCCGCGCCCGCGCCCGAACTCGAGCTGGCTGGCCACAAGGCCTGGATACGGGGCGATACCGCCATGCTGCCCGAAGCCCTGCGCGTGCTGATGGCGCTGGCCATGATGTCCGCCGCCGGGGGCAAGCCGCCGCGGGTGTGCCAGCGGCTCGACGGCCGCCTCTGCCGGATTTCGATCGCCTTCGTGCCTGATGCCGATGCCGATGCCGATGTTGATGCGTGGCAGGACGCGCGTGCCGGGACGCCGGCGATGCAGTTTTGCCGCCGCGTGCTGTTGCGCCATGGCGGCGCGCTCGATGCGGATCGCGCCGCGGATGCCAAAGCCAGGACTGAAGACGGAACTGAAGACGGAACTGAAGACGGAACTGAAGCCGATGGCAGGGTCACCTGGCATCTGCACCTGCCCATGTCGCTCTGAAAAATGCTCTGAACAACAAAAAAGCACCCGAAGGTGCTTTCTTGCAATCAGGCGTTACCCCGCGCGAGCGCGGGGCATGCCGACAAGGGCAATCAGAAAATGTGGCGAATACCGAGTGCCGCACCAGTCTGGTTGTTCTTGCCCGGCAGTTCGGTCTTCGTGCCACCGGTCACCTTGTTGTAGTCCACGGTGCCGTAGACCTGGGTACGCTTGGACAGCGAGTACTCAGCCAGCAGCACGCCGGTGTAACGGTTGCCTTGGTTGTTAGAAACGCCGTTCGCGTTCTTGACGTGATCGCCGTAGAACACGCCAGTCAGAGCCAGTGCCGGGGTTGCCTGGTAGGTCACGCCCAGGTAACCGATGGTGTCCTTGCGCGGGTTCGACGTGAAGTTGCCCGCCGGTACTGCGTTGGCGGTGCCAGCGGCCAGCGCGTCACCATTCAGGCTGGCATCAACGTTACCGGTGCGGTCCTTGCCACCCACGTAACCCAGGAAGATCTTGGCCGGGCCGATGCTGTACTTACCGGCCGCGCCCCACATTTGCTGCTTGTTGCCGTTGGCGTCGCGGACCTCTTGGTACACGCCACCAAAGCCGAACGGGCCAACGGTGTACGCAGCGCGGGTGCCCCAGTATTGCGACGAGGTGATGGAACCAGCCTTCTCGCCAAAGCCGTAGCTGGCGCCTACGTCCAGGCCGCCGAACTTGCCGCCGTAGCTGACTACGTTGTCATTACGGAAGTTCGTCAGGAAGAACGGCCAGGCGTTCGCGGTGTAGTTGCCGATGGTCAGCGGATCGTAGTCGCCGAAGAAGTTAAAGCCTTCGGTGTACTGGCGGCCCAGCTTGATGGTGCCGAAGTCGCCGGCCAGGCCCACATAAGCCTGACGGCCGAAGAGACGGCCGCCCGGATTGGCTGCGCTAGCTTGGTTGGCCCTGCCRGTATCCGGATCGAAGCCGTTTTCCAGCTGGAAGATTGCCTTCAGGTTGTTGCCCAAGGCTTCGCTGCCCTTGATGCCCCAGCGGCTGTTGGTGATGGCGCCGTTGGTCAGCTGATACAGGCTATCGTTGTTGCCATTCGAGTTATTGCTGTAGCGAATGCTCTGATCAACGATACCGTACAGGGTCACGGACGTTTGTGCGTAGGCGCTGCCGGCCAGCAGCGTACCAAGTGCGAGGGTCAGGGCTGATTTCTTCATGTGGCTCCTTTTCTATTCTGTAGTGTCAGCGGTCGGATCGCGATGGCTGACGAGTTTACGTTTCGTGTAAACGCCCGCGAAAATTTAACAAAACAGAAAAGATTTAGACACTAATGCACGCCGTTGGCCGCCTCTAAGCTGGCAATTGGTGCAAAAACGTTGCGACGCCGCGACAAATTTACACAATGGTGCATCGCGAGATGAATCCAGCGTGACTCGCGCACCCCACGGTGTGGGGGATGGTGCCGGCAGCGCGAGCGCGCTCCGGCCACCGAGGCAGGCTAGGCGGGCGTTTCACGGTGAAGCGCCGCCGCTTGAGTGCGGGCCGGAGCGTGCTGGCCCGGCTCAGGGTTATCCCTGTGGGATCTCGATCTTGACCTCGAGCACCTCGAGATTGTCCTGGCGTTCCAGGCTCACGCGCAGATCCTGGTCGCTGATCTTTACGTATTTGGAAATCACCGCGACCAGCTCGCGCTGCAAGGCAGGAAGGTAATCGGCCGGCGCGGAATGGCCGGTGCGTTCATGGGCGAGGATGATCTGCAGCCGCTCCTTGGCAACCGAGGCGGACTTCTTCTTCTCGCCGAGCAGGAAGGACAGAATCGACATGATGGTAGACCCCCCTTACTTATTGCCGAAGATGCGCGAAAGCAGCCCCGGCTTCTGGTAGTCGGTGAAACGCATCGGCTTGTCCTTGCCGAGGAAGCGGTCCACCAGGTCGCCATAGGCGTCGGCCACGTCGGAGCCTTCCAGGTGGATGGCCGGCGTGCCCTGGTTGGACGCATGCAGCACGGCTTCGGATTCCGGCACCACGCCGATCAGCTTGATGCGCAGGATTTCCTGGATGTCGGTGAGCGACAGCATTTCGCCGCCGTGCACGCGCTTCGGGTTGTAGCGCGTGATCAGCAGGTGTTCCTTGATCGGGTCGCCGCCTTCGGCCGCGCGCTTGGTCTTGGACGACAGGATGCCCAGGATGCGGTCCGAGTCGCGCACCGAGGACACCTCGGGGTTGGTCACGACCAGGGCCTCGTCGGCGAAGTACATGGCCAGCAGGGCGCCGGACTCGATGCCCGCGGGCGAGTCGCAGACGATGTACTCGAAGCCCATGTCGACCAGGCCATTGATGACCTTCTCCACGCCTTCCTTGGTGAGCGCGTCTTTATCGCGCGTTTGCGAGGCCGGCAGGATGAACAGGTTTTCGCACTTCTTGTCCTTGATCAGCGCCTGGTTCAGGTTGGCTTCGCCCTGTACCACGTTGACCAGGTCGTACACCACGCGGCGCTCGCAACCCATGATCAGGTCGAGGTTGCGCAGGCCGACGTCGAAGTCGATCACGGCAGTCTTATGGCCACGCAGGGCCAGGCCGGCGGAAAAGCTGGCGCTGGTGGTGGTCTTGCCTACGCCTCCCTTGCCGGAGGTCACAACGATGATTTTTGCCATGGCTCTTGGATCCAGTAATGGTTGAAGCTTGCGCTGCTGTGGTTTGGGCTCTGCGGCGGGTGTTACTTCATCCGGAGCGGTTCGAGAATCAGTTTCTCCCCCGACAGCCGCACCTGGGCCGATTTGCCCAGCACATCGGCGGGCAGCGGCAGTTCGGCGGTGCGGTAGATGCCGGCGATGGAGAGCAGTTCGGGTTCCAGGCAGGTGCAGAAGATGCGCGCCTGCGCGTAGCCCTTGACCCCCGCCAGCGCGCGGCCGCGCAGCGGGGCATAAATATGGATGTTGCCTTCGGCGATGACCTCGGCGCCGTAGCTGACCAGGTCGAGGATCACCACGTCGCCGGCGGCGTAGATCTGCTGGCCGGAGCGCAGCGGCTTGTCGATCAGCATGGTGGGCACGCTGCGCGACGCGGCTTCGGCAATGGCGGCCGCGGCGGCGGCTTCCACTTCGGCGGCCGCAGCCTTTGCCTCGGCCTGGGCCRCAGCCTGGGCGTCGGCCAGGGCTTCGGCCGGGGAGGGGCCTGCCGGCTCGGCCGGCGGGGTTTCGTCCCGGCCGCCGCGCCGGCTCTGGCTGTCGAGCAGCGGCAGGCCAAACGACTCGGCCCAGCCCCGCTGCGCCTCGCGGGCCACCACGCCGATAGCGCGGGCCTTGAGCAGGGCCAGGGTCTCGATCACCGTGTCCAGGGCTACCTGGTCGTCGCCTTCCAGCCGGCGCAGGTCCAGGGCCACCACATCATTGGAGAAGAAATCGGGAGTCGATTCGAAGCGGGACAGGAGATCGTCACGCAGCGCCGCGATGTCGGTGGTCTTGAGAGCGAGGAGGAGGGCGTCGACATTGCCACTGCGCAGCTCGAAGCGTGGCGATTTCTTCTGGGACATAGTCGGTGACCGTGGAAATGGGACATTCTAACTTCGTCTGGGTGCAGAACTGTAACAAATGCCGGATGACCCGAGGCCAGTGCCGGATGCGGCGCGTTGACGGCGCCCTTGTTACGATTGCGCCATCTGAACAATGGAGYAGCCATGGGCGCGATCGTCAATAGTGTGGCCTACCGCAGCGGCAAGCGCGTGGGTGATGTCGCCCTGGACCAGATCAGCGAGGCAATCTCGGTCCCGGGCACCTTTGTCTGGCTGGGCTTGCACGAACCGGACCTGCCGCTGCTGCGCAAGGTGCAGCAGGAGTTTGGCCTGCACGACCTGGCGGTGGAGGATGCCCTTGATGCCCACCAGCGCCCCAAGCTGGAGACCTACGGCGACTCCATCTTCATCGTGCTGAACACCGCACAACTGGTGGACGAGGAAGTGGTGGTGGGCGAGACCCACCTGTTCGTCGGCCCCAACTATGTGGTGTCGGTCCGTCACGGCGTGAGCAGCAGCTACGCGCCGGTGCGCGAGCGCTGCGAGAGCGACGCGCGCGCGCTGGCCAACGGCCCGGGCTACGTGCTCTACGCGCTGATGGATTTCGTGGTGGACCACTACATGCCCATCGTCACCCGGCTCGAGGACGGCTTCGAGCAGCTCGAGCAAGGCATCTTCCGCGACGAGTTCGACCGCGCCGCGATCGAGCACCTGTACCACATCAAGCGCCAGGTGCTGCGCCTGCGCAATGCGGTCTACCCGATCGAGGAGATCTGCGGACAACTGATCCGGTTGCACGAGGACCTGGTCCCCAAGGAGCTGCGCGCGTACTTCCGCGACATCGAGGACCATGCCAGCCGCCTGGTGCGCAGCCTGGACGTGGTGCGCGAGATGCTGACCACCGCGGTGCAGGTGAACCTGGCGCTGGTCACGGTGGGCCAGAACGAAGTGGTCAAGCGCCTGGCCGGCTGGGGCGCCATCCTGGCGATTCCCACCGTGGTGTTCAGCTTGTACGGCATGAACTTCAACTTCATGCCGGAGCTGAAATTCCACTATGCGTATCCGACCGTGATCGGGGTGACCGCGTTGGCCTGCGGCGGGCTCTGGCGCAAGCTGCATAAGTCCGGCTGGATCTGACCTGCGCGGCGCCGCAACCCGGTTGCCACGCCTGCCGCCCCCACGAAGCCCCCGTTAATCCCCACCGATCCTCCCTGCGCAGTCCGGGGCGGGGCGCCATGCCATGTTTATGGGATTCCCACCTGCTGGCCGGCTGCTTAGTCTTGCCCGTGCCGGGGGCCGCAAGACCGCTGCCATCGGCCGGCTAACGAATTACAGGGTCCTGCCGTAAATCATGTTGCCGGCACGGCGCTGGCAAAAAAAGCAGAAGAAACACCGGAATCCATTCTCAGGGGGGAAATCCAATGAAGCTCCAACTTCAGACATTCGGGGTCGCGCTGAGCGGCGCGGCACTGCTGGCGCTGGCCGCCTGCGGTGGCGGCGGCAGCGATAGCACAAGCAGCGGCTCCACCGGCGACAAGCCGGTCCTGGCCGCGGCCGCAGTGACCGGCACGGCCGCCACCGGCGCGGCGCTGGCCAATGCCAATGTGGCCATTACCGACAGCGCGGGCGCGTCCCCCTGCCAGGAAGCCGCGATMACCACCAGCGCGCTGGGCACCTACACCTGTACCCTGAAGACGGGCGAGGTGGCGCCGTTCTTCGTGGTCGTCACCGACCCCACGGGCAACACCGCGCCGCTGGTCAGCGTGAGCACCGTCACGCCGGCTGCCGGCGCCAAGCTCACCATCAACGCCACGCCGCTGACCACGGCCATCGTGGCGCAACTCGCTGCCGACGGCAATCCGCTGACGTTCGTCAGTGGCAAGACGGTGGACACCGCTGCCTTGCAAAAGGTCACCGCCAATGTGGTCGCGCAGCTCGCCAGCGTGCTCGCCGCCATCGGCGCGCCCGCCAGCTACGATCCGTTCTCGACCGCCATCACCGCCGCCACGTCCGCCGGCGTGGGCAATACCGCCGACCAGGTGCTCGATATCGTCAAGGTGGTCACGGATCCGGCCACCGGCAAGCTGGCGCTGGCCACCGTCGACAACCCGACGCCCGTGGCTATCGCCACCGCCACCAGCACGGGCGGCACGCTCAAAGCGCCGCCCGCCGGCGTCGCGGCCCTGCCGCAGGCAGCGCAAGCGGTCGCCAAGGGGCTCTCAGCCTGCTTCGCACTGCCCGTCGCGCAGCGCGTGACGTCCTCCAATGCCAGCCTGAGCGCGTCGCAAGGCGGCCCGGAGGTCAATGGGGTGGCGTCCGCATGCCAGAACATCGCTGCCGACGTCAGCAATGCGGCCGGTGTCGATTTCCTGCACAACGGCTACTACTTCGGGCAATTGCTCTACGGCATCCTGACCAGCGATACCATGACGGGCGCGCAGTTCAGCGTGCCGGAAATCATGGCGTTCTATCCCGCCGCATCGACGGCCTCGGGGCGTGACGAAGCCATCTTCAACATCCGGTACCTTGACGCCAGCGGCAACCCCGGCAACATCATCACCACGGCCCGCGATATCGGGGGCGGCGCGTCCAGCGCGCATCCGTCGACCTGGTGGCTGGTCGGCAACCAGCAGCCGGTCGACGTCACGCTCAAGCTCCAGATCCGGCGCGTCGAGCAGATGAACCCGGGCTTCAACAAGAGCAACAACAACTACAGCCACTTCCAGAGCGGCATCCAGTTCCTGATCAACGCCAAGGGCCCGGGCAGCGTCGTCAACAACGCCCCCCTGAGCTATGCGCGCGTGACCGGGCCCGGCTTGCCGAGCAATGGCATCGTCTATATCGCGCCGGTCCCGGCCGAGGTGGGCCAGACTTACATGGACGTGAGCAACAAGACCGGCACGGTGCCCGTCACCGCCCAGTGCGGCAACGAGTTCAGTCCGCCCTCGCCGTCGTACAACTGCCCGAACTTCTGGTTCTCGCGGACCGCGGGCCTCAGCGGTAGCGCGGCCAGCACCCTGGCGGGCAATCCTGTCAGCCTGGTGTGGGCGCAGGCGGCGGACAACGCCGATGCCTCCAAGGTGGTCAAGGGCGCGAAGTACCGCATCGAGCTGTTCCATGGCACCAACACCACGCCGACCTACAGCTACAACAAGACCCTGTTGAGCGACCTTGTGCCGGCCACCCAAGGGGTGAACCTGCCGTGGAACACGCTGGGCAGCAAGTCGCTGGCCGCGCTGGACCCGTCCAACGCCAGCCTGGCCGGTGCGCAGACGTCGCTGACGGCGGACTGGGTGCAGAACGTCTCCGCCCAGCAGATCGGCAGCGTTGCCGCCACGGTCGACAACAACGGCACCTGGAGTACATCCACGCCGGCGCCCAGGGGCGCGACCTCGATCGTGGTCAACGCGGCGGTGCCGGCCTTCACGGCCACCACCAACCGCGGGCTGCTGTTCGGGTACCGCATGTTGGACAACAGCAACAAGTCGGCGGTCTTTACTTACAACTGACCCTATCACTGGCCATATCACTGATCGTACTAATGACCACATAACCGATGCAACGGATCAGGCGCTCCTGACGCGGCCGGCGCCACAGCCGGCTTCGGCGACCTGCATAGCCCCGCAAGGCCAACAGCCTGCGGGGCTTTTTTTTTAAAAGCTGGCGCCGATGCCTGGCGGCCGCCACGCGCTTTCGCACCGTTTTTACGCGATTTTTATATCTTCTTTACACCCCCGCCTTCCCTCTCTACCCCGTTTTTACCGCTCGATCCCTAATCTGCCATCTGTGAATCACTCACGGTGTGTTGCCATGGACKGGATCTATTTCATTGGTTTGTTGCTGTTTGGTGCGCTGACTGGCGCACTGCTGCTCTTGTGCGCCGCGCTTGCAGGCAAACCGCTGGGCGCGGCCGAGGGGCCAGGCGGAGAAGCCGCCGACGCGCGCCGCAAGGACAGCGCCACCGACAGGAGGCTGTGATGGACTGGGCTGACCTGCTGGGCGGCGTGCTCGCCGTTGCTGTCTTTATCTACCTCCTGATCGCCCTGTTCCGGCCGGAGAAATTCTGATGTCCACCGAATTCCTGGGACTACTGGTCCTCTACCTAGCCATCCTGCTGGCGCTCGCGCCCTTCGTGGGGCGTTATATCCGCCGCGCGATGGAAGACGACCGCTACCTCGCCACGGCCTGGGGCCGCCCGCTTGAGCGCGTTTTGTACCGCGTGGCGGGCGTGCGCGCCAATGCCGAGATGGGCTGGAAGCAATATGCCATCGCGGTCATCGCCTTCAACATGCTGGGCGTGGTGGTGGTTTATGCGCTGCAGCGCATGCAGGCCTGGCTGCCGCTTAACCCGCAAGGCTTCGGCGCGGTGTCGCCGGACTCGGCCTTCAACACCGCCGTGAGCTTCGTCGCCAATACCAACTGGCAGGGCTATGCGGGCGAATCCACCATGAGCTATCTCACGCAGATGCTAGCGCTCACGGTGCAGAACTTCTTCTCGGCGGCCACCGGCATCGCCGTGGTGTTCGCGCTGATCCGCGGTTTTGCGCGCCAGAGCGCGGCCACCATCGGCAACTTCTGGGTCGACATGACGCGCTGCACGCTCTACGTGCTGGTGCCGATCTCCGCCGCGATCGCGCTGGCGCTGGTCAGCCAGGGCGTGATCCAGAACTTCGACAGCTACAAGGAAGTCAGCCTGGTCACGCCGGTCGAGTACAGCCAGCCCAAGGTGGACGCAGCCGGCCAGCCCGTGCTCGACGCCAAGGGCGCGCCGGTGATGGAGGCCATGAAGACCGACAAGCAGACGCTGGCAATGGGCCCGGTGGCTTCGCAGSWWGCCATCAAGATGCTYGGCACCAACGGCGGCGGCTTCTTCAACGCCAACTCGGCGCATCCGTTCGAGAACCCGACCGAGCTTGCCAACCTGATCGAGATGCTGGCCATCTTCCTGATCCCGGCGGCGCTGTGCTTCACCTTCGGCGAGATGGTCAAGGACCGCCGCCAGGGCGTGGCGATCCTGGCGTCGATGGCGGTGATCTTCATCGTGATGGCATGCGTCGCGGCGGCCTCCGAGCAGCAGGCCAACGCCGCGCTGGCGGGTTTGCCGATCGACCATGCGGCCAGCGCGCTGCAGGCCGGCGGCAATATGGAAGGCAAGGAAACGCGCTTCGGCATCGCCGCCACCGCGCTGTTCGCCACCATCACCACGGCGGCGTCGTGCGGCGCGGTCAATGCCATGCACGATTCCTTCACCGCCATCGGCGGGCTGGTGCCGATGCTGCTGATGCAGCTTGGCGAAGTGGTGTTCGGCGGCGTGGGCTCGGGCCTGTACGGCATGCTCGTGTACGCGGTGCTCGCCGTGTTCATCGCGGGCCTGATGATCGGCCGCACGCCGGAGTACCTGGGCAAGAAGATCGAGACCTTTGAGATGAAGATGACCGCGGTGGCGATCCTCGTCACGCCGCTGCTGGTGCTCCTGGGCACGGCGGTGGCGGTGATGGTGGAGCCGGGCCGCGCCGGTGTGTTCAACCCTGGCACGCACGGCTTTTCGGAAATCCTCTATGCGTTCTCGTCGGCTGCCAACAACAACGGCAGCGCCTTCGGCGGCTTGTCCGCCAACACGCCCTTCTACAACGTGGCGCTGGCGGCAGCGATGTGGTTCGGCCGCTTCTGGATCATCGTGCCGATCCTGGCCATGGCGGGCTCGCTGGCGGCCAAGCGCAGGCTGCCGGTGACGGGGGGCACCATGCCCACGCACGGCCCGCTGTTCGTGGTGCTGCTGGTTGGCTCGGTGCTGATGGTGGGCGCGCTCACCTATATCCCGGCGCTGGCGCTGGGCCCGGTGGCGGAGCAGCTGCAGGCGCCRGCGGTCTCGGCGGCTAGCAAGTAATGGAGAAACGCATGCAACAAGAATCCATGGTGACGCGCAGCAAGAACGCCGGCGTGGCACCGGCAAACACTACCCCGGCCACCAGCGTGGTCACGCCGGTCCTGGCCACGCCAAAGAGCGGCGGCCATCATCGCCCGCGCGGCGGCATGTTCGCCCCCGAGCTCGTCAAGCCGGCCCTGCTCGATTCGGTGAAGAAGCTCTCGCCGCGCGACCAGTTGCGCAACCCGGTGATGTTCGTGGTCTATGCGGGCAGCATCCTGACCACGATCGTGTTCTTCCGCGCGCTGTTCTCGCCCGCCACGGCGGGTGGCGAGAGCGCCGGGTTTATCCTGGCCGTGTCGGTGTGGCTGTGGTTCACCGTGCTGTTCGCGAATTTTGCCGAAGCGCTGGCCGAGGGCCGCAGCAAGCAGCAAGCCGAAGCGCTGCGCGGACTCAAGACCACCGTCACCGCCAAGCTGGTCAAGGAAGGCCGGCGCGACTACCGCGCCGCCGGCGCCACCGAGGCGCGCGGCGCTGCCGCGCTGCGCCGCGGCGACGTGGTGCTGGTCGAGGCGGGCGACATGGTGCCCGGCGACGGGGACGTGATCGAAGGCGTGGCCTCGGTGGACGAGAGCGCCATCACCGGCGAATCGGCTCCCGTGATCCGCGAATCCGGTGGCGACTTCTCTTCGGTCACCGGCGGCACGCGCGTGCTGTCCGACTGGATCGTGGTGCGCATCACCACCAATCCGGGCGAGAGCTTCATCGACCGCATGATCACCATGGTGGAAGGCGCCAAGCGCCAGAAGACGCCGAACGAACTGGCGCTGACCATCCTGCTGGTGGGCCTGACCATCGTGCTGCTGCTGGCCACCGCCACGCTGCAGCCGTTCTCGGTGTACAGCGTGTTCGTCGCCAAGGCCGGCATGCCCGTCACCATCACCGTGCTGATCGCGCTGCTGGTGTGCCTGATCCCGACCACCATCGGCGGCTTGCTGTCGGCCATCGGCGTGGCCGGCATGAGCCGCATGATGGAAGCCAACGTGATCGCCACCTCGGGCCGCGCGGTGGAGGCCGCCGGCGACGTGGACGTGCTGCTGCTCGACAAGACCGGCACCATCACGCACGGCAACCGCCAGGCTTCACGCTTTATCGCCGCGCCCGGCGTGTCGGCGCAGCAACTGGCCGAAGCCGCCTGGCTGTCGTCGCTGGCCGATGAAACGCCGGAAGGCCGCAGCATCGTCACGCTGGCGCGCCAGCAGGCCGGTGCCGCCACGCCCGATATCAGCGCGCTGCGCCCGATCTTCGTGCCGTTCACCGCGCAGACCCGCATGAGCGGCGTGGACGCCGGCGGGCGCAGCGTGCGCAAGGGCGCCGCCGATGCCGTGCGCAAGTACGTGACCGAGCGCGCCGGCAAGTTCCCCGATGCCGTGATGCAGGCTGTGGACGACGTGGCCCGCGCCGGCAGCACGCCGCTGGTGGTGGCGGAGTCCAGCACCGATGGCGAGCACGTACGCGTGCTTGGCGTGGTGGAGCTCAAGGACATCGTCAAGGCCGGCATTCGCGAGCGCTTTGGCGAGCTGCGCAAGATGGGCATCAAGACGGTGATGATCACCGGCGACAACCGCCTCACCGCCGCGTCGATCGCAGCGGAAGCCGGCGTCGATGACTTCCTTGCCGAAGCCACCCCCGAAGCCAAGCTCAAGCTGATCCGCGACTACCAGGCCGAAGGCCGCCTGGTGGCGATGACCGGCGACGGCACCAACGACGCACCGGCGCTGGCGCAGGCCGACGTGGCGGTGGCGATGAACAGCGGCACGCAGGCGGCGAAGGAAGCCGGCAACATGGTCGACCTCGACAGCAATCCGACCAAGCTGATCGAGATCGTCGAGATCGGCAAGCAGATGCTGATGACGCGCGGCTCGCTCACCACCTTCAGCGTGGCCAATGATGTGGCGAAGTACTTCGCCATCATCCCGGCAGCGTTCGCCACCACGTACCCGCAGCTCAACCAGCTCAACGTGATGGGCTTGTCGACGCCGGCCTCGGCCATCTTGTCGGCGGTGATCTTCAACGCGCTGATCATCGTGGTGCTGATCCCGCTGGCGCTGCGCGGCGTGGTGTACCGGCCGCTCGGCGCGGCCATCTTGCTGAGGCGCAACCTGCTGGTGTACGGCCTCGGCGGCATCCTGGTGCCCTTTGCCGGCATCAAGGTGATCGACATGATCCTGACCCTGTTCGGCTGGGTCTGAGCGCAGCATCGCACGCATTGCACGCATCGAACGCGCTGAACATAAACGGAGCCATCCATGAATACGCAAGTCCAACCCGCCCAGCCCGCCACGCCCATCCAGGGTGGCCTGCTGCGCCCCATGCTGACGATCTTCGTCGTGCTGTCGGCCGTCACCGGCCTGCTGTACCCCGGCGTGATCACCGGCATCTCGCGCGCCGTGTTCCCGCATGAAGCGGCCGGCTCGCTGATCGTCAAGGATGGCCGTGTCGTCGGCTCGGAACTGATCGGCCAGCCGTTCTCGGATCCCAAGTACTTCTGGGGCCGCTTGTCGGCCACCGCGCCCATGCCGTACAACGCGGCGGCTTCCGGCGGCTCCAATCTCGGCCCGAGCAACCCGGCCCTGACCGATGCCGCGCGCGCCCGTATCGACGCGCTGCACGAGGCGGACCCCGGCAACAAGGCACCCGTGCCGGTGGATCTGGTCACGGCTTCCGGCAGTGGCCTCGATCCGCAGATCAGCCCGGCTGCGGCGCAGTACCAGGCGGCACGCGTGGCCCGGCTGCGTGGCTTGCCGCTGGAGCGCGTAGAGGCGCTGGTGGCGGCCAACACAGAAAAGCCGCTGCTCGCGGTGATGGGGGATCCGGTGGTGAATGTGCTCCAGTTGAACCTGGCGCTGGATGGCGGGAAGCGGTGAAGGGGCTCTCACTCTACCGCGCAGCGCAGCAGGGAGATGCGGCCTTCGCTACGGCTAAGCGTGGCACAATCGTTTTCATCCATCCTCCTCCCGGGCAATGACCCCCACCATGCCTGACACCGCCCAGCGCGACGCCCCCGGCCGGCCCGATCCCGACGCCTTGCTGCAACGCATGCAGCAGGAGGGGGAGCGCGCCGCGCGCGGYAAGCTGCGGGTGTATTTCGGCGCGTCCGCGGGCGTGGGCAAGACCTTCGCCATGCTGACCGCCGCCCGGGCGCTGCGCGAGCAAGGCAGCGATGTCGTGATCGGCGTGGTGGAGACCCATGGCCGCGCCGAGACCGAGGTGCTGATCGCGGGACTGGAGCGGCTGCCGATGAAGGCCATGCCGCATCACAAGCTGGACGACCGCGTGCTGCAGGAGTTCGACCTGGACGGCGCGCTGGCCCGGCGCCCGGCGCTGGTCCTGGTCGACGAACTGGCGCACTCCAACGCGTCCGGCAGCCGCCACCCCAAGCGCTGGCAGGACATCGAGGAACTGCTCTCGGCCGGCATCGATGTGTGGACCACTGTCAATGTCCAGCACCTGGACAGCCTCAACGAGGCGGTGGGCGGCATCACCGGCATCCGTGTGTGGGAGACGGTACCCGACACGGTCTTCGATGATGCCGACGAAGTCATCCTGGTGGACCTGCCCGCCGACGAATTGCTGCGGCGCCTGCGCGACGGCAAGGTCTACCTGCCGGAGCAGGCGCGCACCGCGGCCACCAATTTTTTCCGCAAGGGCAACCTGATCGCGTTGCGCGAGCTCGCGCTGCGCCGCACCGCCGACCGCGTCGACGACGACGTGCGCGCATACCGCCATGCCGAATCCATCCGCCCGGTGTGGCGCACGCGCGAGGCGGTGCTGGCGTGCATTGGCACTGGCGACGATGCCGCGCAGGTGGTCAAGAGCGCGCGCCGGCTGGCCGGGCAGCTCGATTGCGACTGGCACGTGGTCACGGTGGCCACGCCGCGCCTGGCGCCGCTTGCCGAGCACGAGCGCGCCAATATCGAGGAGGCGATGCGCCTGGCYGAAGAGCTGGGCGCGCGCACCGAGACGCTGGCCGGCAGCGATATCGTGCAGGCGGTGGCGGGTTATGTGCGGCGCCACAACCTCACCAAGGTGGTGGTCGGGCGGGCCCCCGGCAACTGGCGCCGCAGCGGCGGCAGCCTCCTGGCGCGCGGCCGGGCGCTGCTGGCACTCGGCCTGTCGCCGTTCCTGGGTGCGCGCGCCTGGCTGTTCGGGCGCCATAGCTTTGCCGATTCGCTGGCGCTCGGCTGCCCGGAGATCGACGTGATCCGCGTGGCCGCCGATGCCATGGGCGCCGATACGCGCGGCCGCGCGCAACCGGCGCTCGGGCGCGCCGACGTGCGCGAGGATGCGGCGCGCATCGACGACAGCAGCGTGGTGGCGCACCGCATCGACTACCTGTGGGCGGTGGCATGGTGCGGGGGCGCCAGCTTGATGTCGGCGCTGACGCGGCCGTGGTTCGACCTGGTCAATATCGCGATGTTGTTCCTCGCGGCCGTGGTCGGCGTGGCGCTGCGCCACGGCCGCGGCCCCGCCGCGCTGGCCTCGGTGCTGTCGGTGGCGGCCTTCGACTTTTTCTTCGTGCCGCCGCGCATGTCCTTCGCGGTGAGCGACGTGCAGTACCTCGTCACGTTCGCGGTGTTGCTGACGGTGGGCCTGGTGATCGGCCAGCTTACCGCCGGGCTGCGCGAGCAGGCCCAGGTGTCGGTGGAGCGCGAGACCGATGCGCGCACCTTGTACGAGCTGGCGCGCGAGTTGTCCGCTGCCTTGATGCCCGAGCAGATCATCGACATCAGCAGCCGCTTCCTGCAAGCCGCGCTTGGCGCGCGCTCGGCGTTCTTCCTCGTTTCGCCCAAGGGGCGGCTGATGCCGCCGGTGATCGACCCCACGCAGCGCGGCAATGACGCGATCGATCCGGTGCTGGCGCAATGGGTGTTCGATCACGGCCAGCCCGCCGGCACCGGCACCCACACGCTGCCGGGCAGCACGGTGCTTTACCTGCCGCTCAAGGCGCCGATGCAGACGCGCGGCGTGCTGGCGGTGGAGCCGCAGGAGTGGCGCGCCTTCGCGCGGCCCGAGCGGCGCCGGCAGATCGACGTGTTCGCCACGCTGATCKCCATCGCCATCGAGCGGCTGCACTATGTGGAGGTGGCGCAGCAGGCGCTGGTGTCGATGGAGTCGGAGCGGCTGCGCAGCTCGCTGCTGGCCGCCGTCTCGCATGATCTGCGCACGCCGCTGACCAGCCTGATCGGCATGGCCGAGACTATGCAGCGCACCGAGCCGCCGCTGCCGCCGTCGCTGTCGGAGACCGTCGGTGCCATGCGCGAGCAAGCCCTGCGCATGCGCACCATGGTGGTCAACCTGCTCGATATGGCGCGGCTGCAAAGCCGCGATGTGCGCATGCAAAAAGAGTGGCAGTCGCTCGAAGAGCTGGTGGGCGCGGCGCTGGCCGGCATGCGCGATGCGCTGTCGCGGCACCGCGTGTCGGTCGCGGATCTATCGGCGCTGCCGCTGGTGGAGTGCGATGCGGTGCTGATGGAGCGGGTGCTGTGCAACCTGCTGGAGAATGCTGCCAAGTACACGCCGCCGGGCACCGGCATCCGCATCTGCGGCGAAGTGGTCGAAGCGGAGGTGCGGCTTGCGGTGGCGGACGATGGCCCCGGCGTGCCGCGCGGGCAAGAGCTCTCGATTTTCCAGAAATTCACGCGCGGCGAGCGCGAGTCCGCGACCGCGGGCGTTGGCCTCGGCCTGGCCGTGTGCGAGGCCATCGTGCAGGTGCACGGCGGGCGCATCTGGGTGGAGAGCGTGAACGCGGACCACACTGGCGCACGCTTTGTCGTGGCGCTGCCGCGCGGCAATCCGCCTGCGATCGAGCCCGAGCCGCCCGAGGCACTTGAGCCGGCGCTACTCGCCACGCCGGGCAACGGCGCAGGGCTGGCCGCGCGCGATGCGGCAAACAAGGAGTCCAACTGAAATGGCATTTGAATTTTCGCCGACTGTCTTGCTGGTCGAAGACGAGCCGCATATCCGGCGCTTCGTGCGCGAGGCGCTGCAGGCAGAAGGCTGCGCCGTGCATGAGGCCGAGACGCTCAAGCGCGGCCTGATCGATGCCGGCACGCGCCAGCCCGACGTGGTGATCCTCGACCTGGGCCTGCCCGATGGCGACGGCATGACGTTGATCCGCGAGATGCGCACCTGGACCGAAGTGCCGGTGCTGGTGCTATCGGCGCGCTCCGGCGAGGACGACAAGATCGCCGCGCTGGACGCCGGCGCGGACGATTACCTGACCAAGCCCTTCGGTGTGGGCGAGCTGATCGCGCGCGTGCGCGTGCTGCTGCGCCGCCACGCCAAGACCAATCCGCAAGGCACGCCGCAGATCGGCTTTGGCGAGGTGCAGATCGACCTGGCCAACCGCGTGGTCACCCGCGCCGGGCAGGATGTGCACCTGACGCCGATCGAGTATCGCCTGCTTGCCGTACTGATCGCGCATCGCGGCAAGGTCATGACGCACCGCGAACTGCTGCGCGAGGTCTGGGGGCCGGCGCACTCGGAGAGCAGCCACTACCTGCGGGTGTACATGGGGCACCTGCGGCACAAGCTGGAAGCCGATCCGGCGCAGCCCTCGCACCTGATGACGGAGGTGGGGGTGGGATATCGGTTCGTGGGGTAACGCGTTCTGCCGGCAACAGGATGGCGGCCGATGGGTAGTCAGGCGGCCGGCTCAAGCGACACCGGTGCCCTGTAGCGCGGATTCCCCAGCACGGGCAGATTGCGCAGGAAGCGGAACATGCCGTTGTGGTCGATCCACCTGGCGTAAGCCACATAGTCCGGATCCTGGGACAAATGCCGCTCTTCCGTCATGGCCCGCATCGCATAGATGCCATTCAAGGCCAGCAGGAGCAGGCAGTGGCGCAGCGTTTCATCCGCCGGGCCCTGGGCCATGAAGGGGATGGAGATCATCCACCAGGACAGGTTCTTGGCCACCTAGGCGGGGTGCTTGGTCCACCGGTAAGGCCCGTTGGTGATGATGCCCCGGTGGGTCAGGTTCGAGAACCGCGCGCCGAAGCTCACCGTCGCCCAKACGTAGATCGCCGTCAGCACCAGGATCGCACTGCCCCAGATGCCATAGAGCAGCGGCGTGTTCCAAAGCCACGCGCCCCACTGCAGGCCGGTCTCGTAATGCAGGTATTGCCGCCCGACCAGCGACCAGAACGGCTGGTAACATACCAGCGCCACCGCCCAGCCCAGCATGGACGGCTCGGCCGAGCGCACGTGCGTGTCGGTGATGCGCAGCGCCATCAGGTAACCCATCACCACCAGGCCGACATCGATGAAGTACACGAAGCCGTAGAGCAGGTCGAACCAGGCCTTGAAGCTCGCCAGCAGCGCAAAGTCGGCGGCGATGAAACGCGCCAGGTCATTGCACATATAGGTGAACATCAGGGGCAGGAAGAAGCCCTTGATCAACCAGGCTAGCRGATGCTGCCCCGCCACCTTGCCATCCACCTTGCCCCACTGCAACGTGACCAGCTTGCCCATGTGCCAGTAGCCGTCCAGGGGCCGGGCCATCTTGCGGTCGACGAAGAAGAAATAGGGCAGCGCCAGCGCGGCCCAGCCCGGCAGCACGATTGCCAGCATGGAGAGGTAACGCGCGTAGAAGGCCGCATGGTATTCGGGGAACAGCCAGTACAGCAGGCCGACAAAGCCCATGCTGCCAAGCAGGCCCGCCAATTTGGTCAGGCTGCGGTGCCACGACGGATTGTCCCGGGAGAAATCCAGGCCGGTGGCGGCGCGCAAGTGCACCTTCTGCCAGATCAGGTCGAGCAGGAAGATGGCCGCTGCCGTCACCCCGACGATGAACAGGGCCGAATGCACCATGTTATCGCCGAAGGGCCGGTCGGTCCGCACGATGGTCGCGGCCAGCAGGAACGCGGCCAGGCCCACGGCGGCGACGGCGCCGTGGGTGGCGGAGCGGGGCCGCGGCGCTTTGTCTTGCGGTGTCGTCACTGACATCGTTACGGACTGCTTCCCATCGGTGACGCCATGTTGGATATCGCAGTGAGTGCGAAGGGCTGGATTACGCATGGCGATTAGGAGTCGAGTGCTTTGATCAGCGCCGATCCTATCCAGTGGAACAACCGCAAAACTGACAAATCCTGACATTGCCAAGGAAAGCGAAAAGGCCCGATCCTTGCTGGGATATAGTCGTGGCCTTTTCCGCGAAACGCGACTTGAAGGGACAATGCTTCGGCTATTCTGGATCGTTCTCTTGTGCTGGCTCTGCCACTCCGCGGCGTGGGCAGACATGCGTCTGCCGCAGGCGGGAGAGGTTTCTCTGGGCGAGCATTGGGAGCTGCTGCGCGATCCGCAGGATGTGCTGACCATCGAGCAGCTATCGCGGCCGGAGTTCGCGGCGGCCTTCCAGCCGCAGTATTCCCCTCCCGCCCTTGGCTACGTGAAGGGGGCCGTCTGGCTGCGCATCACCCTGACGCGCCCCGAGCAAGCCGCGCCGGTATGGTTGCTGGAGCTGCGCTCGGCGCTGCTGGACGACGTCACGCTGTTCGAGCCACTAGCGGCGGGTGGATACGCGCAGCGGGTGTCCGGCGACAGGCGGCCGGTGGCGGGGCGCGACGTGGATTACCGCAATCCGGTGTTTCAGCTCGACTTGCCGGTGGACAAGCCGGTCACGCTGTATCTGCGCGTGCGCAGTACCAGCACGATGAGCTTTCCCCTGGTGGCGTGGTCGCCAGAAGCGTTCATTTCCTTTATCGGCACCGAGCTGCTTCTGTTTGGCTTGTTCTACGCAGCGCACCTGGTCTTGCTGATTACCAGCGTCTGGTTTTATTGGGTAACGCGCAATCTTTCCTTTGGCCTGTTCAGCCTGACTGTGCTGGCCAATCTGTTCACCTCGCTGTCCGCCGAGGGCTTCACGTATCAGTACCTCCTGCCTGGATGGCCGCTGACGAGCGATGCCGTCTACGTGGTGAGCTGGTTTTTCGCGACGCCGCTTGGCACCTTGTTCACGGCGCACTACCTGGGCCTGTACGAGTCGCCGTGGCGGCGTTGGGCGATCGGCTTTTCGCTGCTGGCCTGGGGCGTGGCGCTGGTCATGACCCCCTGTTTGCTGCTGGGTAACGTCTGGTGGATACGCCCACTGGCGCTGCTCTGGGGCCTCGTCACCATGGGCATACTGCTGATCGCTTCCGCGGCGATGACCTGGCGCGGCCAAAAGGCCGCGCGTGTGCTTTTGTTCGTCCTGGTTCTGCTTTTTGGCGGCACCGTGCTGCGCCTGGCGCGTAATGTCGGCGCGATCGATCCCGGCGCGTTCGTCGATAACGCCAACTACCTGGGCATGATGGCGTTCCTGCTTATCATGAATTCGGCCATCAGCTGGCGCTACACCGACATGCGTGCCGAAAAGGAGGCCGCCCAGGCCGAAGCCTTGCGCGTGGCCCGTCAGGCCGAGCGCGACCTGGAGGTCAAGGTCGCCTTGCGCACCCAGGCGCTCAGGGATGCCATGGCGCAGGTGGAAGCGTCGCTGTCGCTGGAGCGGCGCGCGCAGGAGGAGCAGCGGCAGTTCCTGTCCACGGTCTCGCATGAACTGCGCACGCCGCTGGCGGTGATCGATGCCACGGCGCAGAACCTGGACCTGGACGATGCCCATGATGACCCGCAGACCTCGGCCCGGTACCAGAAGATCCTGCGCGCCACGCAACGCCTGACCATGCTGCTCAATGACTCCCTGCATGAAGATGGCTTCGAATTGCTGCGCCATGGTTCCCGGCCGTCGCCCACCAGCCTGTCGGATTTGCTGGCGGATGCCGCGGCGGCGGCGCAACTGCTTTCGGAGGGGCACCGGCTGGAGGTGGATGGAGAGCGCTTGCCAGAAGCCTTCCTGTGCGACGCCAGCCTGCTGCGGCTGGCATTGCGCACGCTGGCCGACAACGCGGTGAAGTACACGCCCGCGGGCTGCCGGGTGGTCTTGAGGGGCCGGGAAGTGGCCGAAGGCGTGGTGCTGGAAGTGCAGGACAATGGCCCCGGCATCGAGGCGGCGGACCTGCCGCGCGTATTCGAGCGCTTTTATCGCGGCCAGAATGCGGGCCAGAAGCCGGGGACCGGGCTTGGCTTGTCGCTGGCCCGGCGCATGGTGGAAATGCAGGGCGGCACCTTGACCCTGGACAGCGCGCCCGGGCAGGGCTGCCGCGCCACGATCTTTTTGCCGTCGGCGCTGCCGGGCCTGCAGGCTCAGGCCAGCGCGATGGGCGCGGCGAACGTATAACCTTTGCGGTGGGCGGTCTTGAGGGGCAATTCGCTGCCCGATTCGCTGCGCCAGCGTTGCCGCAGCCGGCTGACCATGGTCTCCAGCCGGCGCTCGTCGTAGCTCAGCCAGTCAAAGCCGAAGCCTTCGGCGATCTGGCGGCGATCGACCGGCTGGGTGGGATGGCGCGCCAGCATTTCGAGCAGCTTGCTCTCGTTGGACGACACGGCCATGCGGGCTCCCGCCGGCGCCACCAGCGTGCTGGCCTGCCGGTCGAGCCACCAGTTGGAGACGACGCGGCGGCTCAAGGCGCGCAGGATGGCGTCGAATTCGAGCAGCTTGATCGGCTTGACCAGATAGTGGTYCGCCCCGCCGTTCAGGCCGTGCAGCTTGTCCTGCGTTTCGCCGCGGGCCGTGAGCATGACGATGCCGCAGCCGGGGCGCTCGCGGCGCAGGCGGCTGGCCGCATCGAAACCCGTGCCGTCGGGGAGCATGACGTCGATGACGGCGATGTCCGCCTGCACGGCCAGGGGCAGGAATTGCGCCAGGCTGYCGGCCTGGCTGACCGTCCAGCCTCGCTTTTGCAGGAAAGCCGCTATTTCCTCGCGCAGCTCGACCTCATCCTCGAGCAGGACTACATTGCCCATTTCAAAACCTTGCAGCGGTTGCGTTCGATGATCGTGGCGAGGAATCTCCGTGCTTGCCTGACAAGGTTCGACGGCGTCAGCCCAGGCTCCCCCCTCCTGGCCGTTGCCCTGGCACTGGCGCCCAGGGTGGCCTAAGCGGTATTACGGCCAGACCGGCGGGAATCTTTACCCCTCCCCGGCGGTATCCCGGCACGTCGCGCCACGATCCAAGCCACCTCACCAAACTAAACCACCTCACCAAACGCCAAAAAACACGCCCGCCTGCTTATACACATTGGTCTTGGCCGCCACCTCGTCGTTACTCACCGTGGTGCGCGGCTTGAGGGTGCAGAACCATTCCAGCAGGTGCAGCCGCATTGCCGAGCGGATGGCCTCGTGGCCGGCATCCTCGCCCAGGTCGAAGAACTCGTCCGGGTCGCGTTCCAGGTCGAACAGCTGCGGGCGAAATCCCTGCCAGTGCACATACTTCCAGCGCGCATTGCGCACCATCCACGCCCGGCACTCGCCCGGCGGCCGGCCCAGCGCGATCCGCGCGCCGCGATACGCGTAGTCCAGCTCCGACACCACGAAATCCCGCCACTGGCCATTGCCGCGCTCGCGCGTGAGATCCAGCAGCGAGCGGCCTTCCACGCGATGGTCGGCCGGCGGCAGGCCCAGCGCGTCCAGCACGGTCGGCACCACGTCCACGGCCGAGACCATGCGCGCATCCGCGCTGCCGCGGGTGGCGTCGGCTTCGGCCGAGGGATCGTAGACAATCAGCGGGATGTTCTGCACGGTGTCGTAGAACTGCTCCTTCTCGCCGAGCCAGTGGTCGCCCAGGAAGTCGCCGTGGTCTGCCGTGAACACGATCAGCGTGTCTTCCCAGCGGCCCAGACGCTCCAGTTGTTCCCACAACTCGCCCAGGCGATCGTCGATCTGCTGCACCAGGCCTTGATAGGCGGGACGCACCGTGTCCGAGACTTCGCTGCGCATGAAGTTGGCGCATTCTTCCTGCGTGCGGTACGCGTCGAGCACCGGATGCGGGTTGTCCAGCTCCGCCTCGTGGCGCTTGAGCGGCAGGCAGTCGTCCAGCGAATAAGCCGCGTGGTAGGGCGCGGGCGCCATGTAGGGCCAGTGCGGCTTGACCAGCGACAGGTGCAGCACCCAGGGGTCGTCGCCGCGCGCGGCGATGTACTGCATCGCCTGGCCCACCGTATAAGCCGTCTCCGAATGCGCTTGCGCCACGCGTGCCGGCAGGCCGGCATTGCGCATCTGCCAGCCCGACACGATCTCGCCTTGCGCGTTCTCGGCGCTGATCACGTAGTCCGTCCACGGGTCGGCGCTGTCGTAGCCTTGCTTGCGCAGCCACTCGGCATAAGCGCTGTGCGGCTCGGCGTGGTGGCCGTCATGGCGGTCGACTTCCACAAAGTGCCCGCTGCGCAGCAGCGTTTCCAGCTCGCTGCCGCCGTCGAGATGCAGGCGCTTCATGTTGGCGTTGTCGGGCATCACGTGCGTCTTGCCGGCCAGCGCCAGCGCACGGTGGCTGTCCTTCAGGTATTCGCCCAGCGTGACTTCGCCAACGGACAGCGGCACGCGGTTCCAGGTGGCGCCGTGGCTGCTCGGGTAGCGCCCGGTGTAGAAGCTCATGCGGCTCGGGCCGCAAACGCCGGAGGTGACGAACGCCTTGGTGAAGCGCACGCCGCGCGCGGCCAGGGCATCGATATGCTTTGTGCGCAGGGTGGGGTGGCCGTAGCACGCCAGGTGGTCCTGGCGCAGCTGGTCGCACATGATGAAGAGGGTGTTTCGGGTGGCCATGGCTTTGTGGATGCCGGTCGGGCCGCTGACCCTGACCTGATCGGCATCAATTCAATAAATAACGTAATGTAAATTTGAGTCTATTCAATCCATGTAGAAAATAACATTCATGAAATGAATAAATATGGTGGAATATGATGTGGTGTTTTCAATCCCCGGTATAGCCAGAGGCCTTGACCACCGGCCCCCACCGTCCGGCATCCGCCGCCAGCACCTTGCCGAACTGCTCCGCGCTCCCGGTTTGCGGCTCCAGCCCCAGCTTCAGGAACCGCTCCTTCAGATCCGCCGACTGCACCGCATGCACGATCGCCGCATTCAGCCGGTCGATCGTTGCCTTCGGCACGCCGGCCGGCGCCAGGAACCCGTACCGGCCAAGCCCCTCGATGTCCTTGTAGCCCAGCTCGGTAAACGTGGGCACATCCGGCAATGCCACCGAGCGATGCGTCCCTGAGCTCGCCAGGACGCGGATCTTGCCCGCACGATGCATCTCGGTGAGATCGGCGAGCGTATCGACCGAGGCCGGCACCTGCCCGCCCACCAGCGCATTCATCAGCGGCGCCGAGCCGTTGAATGGCACGTGCAACATCTCCACGCCCACCTGCTTGCCGATCAGCAAGCCAAAGAAGTGCGGAATGCTGCCTAGCGCCGGCGAGGCGTAGGAATTGTTCTTGGCCGGGCTGGCCTTGAGCCACTCGATGTACTCCTTCAGCGTCTTGGCCGGCGCGCCGGGGCCGGTGGCCAGGGCCAGCTGGAAGTTAGCGGTTTGCGCCACCGGCACGAAATCGCGCTGGATGTCGTAGTTCAGCTTGCGGTAGGTCAGCGGGGCGATGGTCATCACCGCGGAGTTGGCGACCACCAGCGTGTTGCCGTCGGCGGGCAGGGTGCGCGCATAGTCCATGACCAGGCGGCCGCCAGCGCCTGGCTTGTTCTCGATGACCACGGTTTGCTTGAGTTCCTCGCGCAGCTTGTCGCCAATGAGGCGGGCGGCCAGGTCGGCGGTGCCGCCGGCGGGGTAGCCCACCAGGATGCGCAGCGGGCGGTCGTTCTGGGCGCTGGCCGGCGCGCTGGCCAGGCACAGGGTGGCCAGTGCGGTCATGGTGGCGAGGGTGGGGACTAGCGCGCGCAGCAGTTTGGCGGGTTTCACGGGTTCTCCTGTTGGTTCGGCATCGGCGGGAAGCCGGCCAATTTATCGATATGGCCCGCAGGCGCCAAAGAAGGATTTCGCGCAACGATGTGCGCGTTTCGTTCCTGGACCCATGCCTGCCCGGCCATACCCCGGCGGATGCGCTTAGCGCGCGGCCCGCCAGTTCTTATGCAGCGGCACAGACGCTAACACCCAGCCATATAATTGACAAAATCAACTAAATTTGCGGGTGCGGCATGAACGGCAGCCAGGCGGGCGAGCAGGCACAGGCACAGGCACAGGCACAGGCACAGGCACAGGAGCGCAGGGAGCGGGACGCCGGCGAAACGCTGCAGCATCCCGCCCGTCTGGCGGACTTCCTCAATTACCGCCTCTATCACCTGACCCGCGTTGCCCTGCAAGCCAGCGGGCATCACCTGCGCGCCGCGGCCGGGGTGAGCCGGCGCGAGTGGCGCATGCTGGCCTTTCTCGGCGAGCAGCCGGGCACGCGCCTGACGGAGCTGGYGCAAAGCGCCGGGCTGGACAAGGTGCTGGCCAGCCGCGCCGTGCACGCCCTGATGGCGCGCGGCCTGGTGCAGCGCGCCACGCGCGGCCAGGACAAGCKGGCGGCGGCGTTTGCACTGAGCGAGCAGGGCGAGGCGGTCTACCAACTTGCCTTTGCGCAGGCCCAGGCCTTCAACGCCCGCCTGGCCGCCTGCCTGGATCCGGAGGAGGCGCGGGTGCTGGCGCGTTGCCTGTCCAGGCTGCACACGGAGGCCGAGGCCTTGCTGGCGCAGGCGCAAGCACTGCCCAGCAGCGTACCCGCGCCTGCGGAACCGGCGCAGAACTGGTGGCGCCAACCGTAAGGTCTGGCCGGCCGCTTCCGACTGCACCTGGCGACTTCGGAGTCCTACACTTGTAGACTTGGAGTCAGCGCGTGCCCTGCCTGGAGCCTGCCATGCCGCTTGTCCGTCGCTTTCCTGTTCGCTTCACTGCGCGCCTTACTGCTCGCTTCACTGCCCACTTTCCTGGCCGCTTTCCTTCGCGATTGCGCGCCGCCGCCATTGCCGCGCTGCTTCCCCTCTGCCTGTTTGCCTTCCAGCACGCCCAAGCCGCGCGCCAGCCCCCGGCGCCGGCGCAGGAACTGACGCGCCAGGCGGTGACCGCCTACGACGCCGGCGCCTTCGATTCGGCCCTGCGGGATTTCGCCAAGGCGGCCCAGCAAGGCAACCGGCTCGCGCAGTACAACTACGCCATGATGCTGCTGCGCGGCGAGGGCACGCCGGTGCGCCAGGAGGAGGCGCTGATCTGGCTGCACCGCGCGGCCGAGAACGACATGACGCAGGCCCAGTTCACCTTTGGCGAGATGTACGAGCACGGCGAGCTGGTGCCGCGCTCGCTGGAGTCCGCCAACCAGTGGTACCGCCGCGCGGCCGAAGGCGGCCATGTGCAGGCCCAGGTGGAACTGGCGACCAATTACTTCACCGGACGGGGCCTGGCGCGGGACTACGGCAAGGCCTTCGAGTGGTACACGCGCGCCGCCACGGCGGGCGACGGCGGTGCCCAGTACATTGTCGCCAGCTATTACGAGCGTGGCGAGCCCGGCGTGGTCGAGAAGGACATCGAGCAGGCCAAGATCTGGTACGCCCGCGCTGCCGCGCACGGCGACCCCGGGGCGCTGGCCAAGCTGCGCTCGCTGATCGAGCAGGGACTGAAGGCAAAACAGGCTGGCGCGATGTAATGCTGCGGTAGTCTGGGCATGTTGCCATGCACGGGCGGCCGCCGAGGGCTGCAATCCGAGGTGCGCCGCCGGGGGCGGTACAACTCTTGCTTGAGACAACAACACGAAACCTGCGCCAATGGGAGGCACTAGTGGCAACACACGTCGCACTGAACCATGTCACCCACTACCGGTACGACCGGCCCGTGAAGCTTTCGCCGCAGGTGGTCAGGCTCCGTCCTGCCCCGCACTGCCGCACGCCGATCCTTTCGTATTCGCTGCGCATCGAGCCCGAGCAGCATTTCGTGAACTGGCAGCAGGACCCGTTCGCCAACTACCTCGCCCGGCTGGTGATCCCCGAGCCGACCACCGAGTTCAAGATCACCGTCGACCTGGTGGTCGAGATGGCGGTCTACAACCCGTTTGACTTCTTCCTCGAGCCCTACGCCGAGAATTTTCCTTTCACCTATGAGCCTGGCCTGGCTTACGAGCTGGCGCCCTATATGGTCAAGGGCGAACTGACGCCGCGCTTTGCCGCCTTCGTGGAGAGCATTCCGCGCAACAAGCAGACCACGAGCGATTTCCTGGTGGCCCTGAACCAGCGCCTGCAAGAGGACATCCGCTACCTGATTCGCATGGAGCCCGGCGTGCAGACGCCGGAGCAGACGCTGGAGACCGGCTCGGGGTCGTGCCGGGATTCCGGCTGGCTGCTGGTGCAGACGCTGCGCCACCTGGGGCTGGCCGCGCGCTTCGTGTCCGGCTACCTGCTGCAGCTGGCGCCCGACGTGAAATCCATCGACGGCCCCAGCGGCACCGACGTGGACTTCACCGACCTGCACGCATGGTGCGAGGTCTACCTGCCGGGCGCGGGCTGGATCGGGCTCGACCCCACCTCCGGCCTGCTCGCCGGCGAGGGCCATATCCCGGTGGCATGCACGCCCGAGCCGGGCAGCGCGGCGCCGGTCAGCGGCGCGGTCGACGAGAGCGAGGTGACCTTCCACCACGAGATGTCGATCACCCGCATCTATGAATCGCCGCGCGTGACCAAGCCCTATACCGAGGCGCAGTGGCAGGCGGTGGCGGCCGTGGGCGCCGAGGTCGATATCCAGCTCAACGCGCAAGATGTGCGCCTGACCATGGGCGGCGAGCCGACCTTTGTCGCGGTCAAGGATCGCGATGGCGCGGAATGGAACACCGATGCGCTCGGCACCACCAAGCGCGCCTATGCCACCGAACTGGTGCATAAACTGCGCGCGCGCTATGGCAGGGGCGGCTTCCTGCACTTCGGCCAGGGCAAGTGGTACCCGGGCGAGCAATTGCCGCGCTGGGCCTTGTCGATCTGCTGGCGCGCCGACGGCCAGCCCTGCTGGCAGGACCCGTCGCTGTTCGCCGATGAGCGCGAGCCGGCCGACTATACCGAGGCCGACGCGCGCCGCTTCCTCGATAGCCTGGCCACCCGCCTCGGGATCGACCCCGGTTTTGTGCAGCCCGGCTATGAGGACACCTGGTACTACCTCTGGCGCGAGCGCCGCCTGCCGGTCAACGTCGACCCGCTGGAGGCGCGGCTCGACGATGAGATGGAGCGCATGCGCCTGCGCCGCGTGTTCGATGGCGGCCTGGCGCGGCCCACCGGCTATGTGCTGCCGCTGCGCCGCACCGGCCTGGAAGATGGCCCGGCGCTGGCCGCCCACCGCTGGATCAGCKGGCCGTGGTTCTTCCGCGACGACCGCATGTACCTGCTGCCCGGCGATTCGCCGATGGGCTACCGCCTGCCGCTGGATGCCCTGCCCTGGGTCAGCGAGGCCGACTACCCGTGGCAGTTCGACCAGGACCCGTTCGCGGCGCGCTCGCCGCTGCCCTCCGGGGCGCAGCTGCGCGCGCAGTTGCCGGGGCTTGCCGGCCAAGGCGCCGAGCCTGGCCAGGCTGCGGCGTTCCGCGCCAGCACCGCGGCCTACCCCGCACCCGGCTCGGTAGCGGCAACGCGTGCCGGGGCCAGGCCAGGGGCGGGCATGATCGGCGGCACGGCCGCGCCCGCTGCCCTGGCGGCGGACCTGGCGCGCGTGCCCGAGCGCGGCGAATCCGCGGGCTGGATCACCCGCACGGCGCTGTGCGTGGAAGTGCGCCATCCCAGCCGCGCCGCCGGCCCCAAGGCCGAAAAAGCGGCCGCGGGCGACAAGCGCGGCATGCTCTACGTCTTCATGCCGCCGCTGACCGTGCTGGAGGACTACCTGGAGCTGCTGGCGGCGGTGGAAGCCACCGCCGCCGGGCTGGGCGTGAAGATCGTGCTCGAAGGCTACCCGCCGCCGCGCGACGTGCGCCTCAAGCTCCTGCAGGTCACGCCAGACCCCGGCGTGATCGAGGTCAACATCCATCCGGCCGCCAACTGGGACGAACTGGTCGACCATACGGAATTCCTCTACCAGGCTGCCCACGAGACCTACCTCAGCACCGAGAAGTTCATGCTCGACGGGCGGCACACCGGCACCGGCGGCGGCAATCACTTCGTGCTGGGCGGCGCCACGCCGGCCGACAGCCCCTTCCTGCGGCGCCCCGATGTGCTGTCCAGCCTGATTGCGTACTGGCACAACCATCCCTCGCTGTCCTACCTATTCTCGGGCATGTTCATCGGCCCGACCAGCCAGGCGCCGCGCGTGGACGAGGCGCGCAACGACCAGCTCTACGAGCTCGAGATCGCCTTTGCCGAACTGCAGCACCAGCTCGACCGGCTCTCGGGCGCCGAGGGCGGGGTCGGCGCGCACATGCCGCCGTGGCTGGTCGACCGTGCGCTGCGCAATATCCTGATCGACGTCACCGGCAACACCCACCGCAGCGAGTTCTGCATCGACAAGCTCTACTCGCCCGACGGCCCCACCGGCCGCCTCGGCCTGCTGGAGCTGCGCGCGTTCGAGATGCCGCCGCATGCGCGCATGAGCCTGGTGCAGCAGTTGCTGCTGCGCGCGCTGGTGGCCCGCTTCTGGCGCGAGCCCTATCGCGGGCGGCTCACGCGCTGGGGCACGGAGCTGCACGACCGTTTCCTGCTCGGCACCTTCGTGCAGATGGATTTCGAGGACGTGCTCACCGAGATGCGCGAAGCCGGCTTCGCATTCGACAACGCCTGGTTCGCGCCGCACTTCGAGTTCCGCTTCCCGCGCGTGGGCGAGCTCGCGGCCGGCGGCCTGTCGCTGACGCTGCGCACCGCGCTCGAACCCTGGCATGTGATGGGCGAGGAGGGCAGTGCCGGCGGCACCGTGCGCTACGTGGATTCGTCGCTCGAGCGCATCGAGGTGCGCGTGCTGGGCATGAACGACAGCCGCCATGTGGTCACCGTCAATGGCCGCGCGGTACCGCTGCAGCCCACCGGGCGCGTCGGCGAGTTCGTGGCCGGGGTGCGCTACCGCGCCTGGGCGCCGCCGTCTGCGCTTCACCCCACCATCGCCTCGCATGCGCCGCTGACTTTCGACGTTGTCGACACCTGGATGGGGCGCAGCATCGGTGGATGCCAGTATCATGTTTCGCATCCGGGCGGGCGTAGCTATGAGACCTTCCCGGTCAATGCGTACGAGGCTGAGAGCCGGCGCCTGACACGCTTCTTCACGCTTGGCCACACGCCGGGCGTGATGCGCGTGGAACCGCCCCGGCGCAGCCTCGAGTTTCCGTTCACGCTGGATTTGCGACAACGCTGATCCGGCAGCCCCCAAAGCCGCGCCCCGTGTCTCTTCAGCCGTCCCTGCCTTTTGATGAAACCGCCCCTGCCGTCGACGCGGTGATGCACCGCGCGCGGCCGGTGCCGCCCGGGCACCTCGATGAACTGGGGGCATGCGGGGACGGGCTGCGCGAGCCCTGGGCACGCTTTTTCCAGATACTGGGCGAGGAGGGCATCGACGGCCTCGACCAGCAGGCCGCCGCCATGGCGCGCCAGATCCGCGACAACGGCGTGACCTACAACGTCTACGCCGACTACACGGACAAGGCAGGCGCGCGCGCCTGGGCGCTGGACCTGCTGCCCTTCCTGGTGACCGAGGAGGACTGGCAGCGGATCGAGCGCGGCGTGGCGCAGCGCGCTGAGCTGGCCAATGCCATGGTGGCCGACATCTACGGGCCGCAGTCTTTGCTGTCCAAGGGGTTGCTGCCGGCCGGCCTGGTCTTTGGCCATCCCGGCTACCTGCGCCCGCTCAAGGGTTACCAGCCGCCGGGCGGCAACTTCCTGCATATCGTCGCGGTGGACCTCGCGCATACCTTGGAGGGTGGCTGGACGGTGATGGCCCACCGCACGGAGACGCCTTCCGGCATGGGCTACGCGCTGGAGAACCGCCTCATCATCTCCAGCCTGTTCGCCGATGCCTTTCGCGAGCTGCKGGTGCGGCGCCTGCCCGCCGCGTTCTCGCAACTGGTGGCCACGCTGGCGCAGCAGCCCGCGGCGCAGCCACCCGCGCCGGAATCCGCGGGCAACGCCGCCGCCTCGGTCAGCAAGCACATCGTGCTGCTCACCCCGGGGCCCTACAACGAAACCTATTTCGAGCACACCTTCCTGGCCCGCTACCTCGGCATCACGCTGGTCGAGGGCAAGGACCTGACGGTGCGCAACGACGTGGTCTACCTGAAGACGCTGGCCGGGCTGGAGCGCGTCGACGTGGTGCTGCGCCGCCTGGACGACGCCTTTTGCGATCCGGTCGAGCTGCGCCAGGATTCCACGCTCGGCGTGCCCGGGCTGCTGCAGGCGATGCGCGCGGGCAACGTGCTGGTGTCCAATGCGCCCGGCTCGGGCTTCCTGGAGACGCCGGCCATCCACGGCTTCCTGCCGGCCATTTCCCGCGCGCTGCTGGGTGAGGAACTGCTGCTGCCGGGTGTGCCCAGCTGGTGGTGTGGCGAGGCCACGGCGCGCGAGGAGGCGCTCGGGGAATTCACCGAAGCCTTCCTGATGCCAACCTACCCGCGCGGCATGGCGCAGCCGTGGGAAGGCCCGCGCCTGGGCATGGAGCGCGGCCTGCAGCGCCTGGCGGACTGGCGCGAGCGCATCGAGCAGGTGCCGGATCTGTTCACCATCCAGGCCGACCTGCCGCTGTCGCACGCGCCGCGCTGGGAAGGGCCGCATATCGGCTCGCGCGCCGCCATGCTGCGGGTCTACGCCATTGCCGACGGACGGGGTGGCTGGCAGGTGATGCCGGGCGGTTTCACCCGGCTCGCGGGCGAGGGGCAGCCGGCGGTATCGATGCAGCTCGGCGGCTCCAGCGTCGACACCTGGGTGCTGTCGAGCCAGCCGGCGCAGCCGGGCGGCACGCCGCTGCAGTTCCCCATGGCCGGCGCGGCGCCCGGGCCGGCGGCCAAGCCGCTGGCGGTATCCAGCCGCGCCGCCGAGAACCTGTTCTGGGCCGGCCGCTATGCCGAGCGCGCGGAAAACAACGTACGCCTGTGCCGGCTGGTGCTGRGCTCGATCGAAAGCAGCGACGACCGCGACGACAGCGCGCTCGACGTGATCGGCGAACTGGTGCTCGCCTGCGGCCTGCTGCCGACCGGCGCGCCGCAGCCGCGCGCCTCGCTGCGCGTGTTCGAGCGCAGCCTGGTGTCCGCGCTGGCGGAAAGCGCCGGCTGGACCAGCGTGGGCCAGAACCTGGCCAGCCACGTGCACGCCGCCACCGAAATCCGCAACCGGCTGTCCAACGATCACTGGCGCACCATCCTGGCCGCGCGCAACGATTTTGGCGATGCCATGGAGGCGGCGTCCGTTGGGAGCCCCAGCAGCTCCGGTATCCCCGGTGGCGACACGGGCAACTATGACCGCCCGCGCGTGCTGGCGGCGCTGGATCGCCTGTCCATGCAGCTAGCCGCCATCAGCGGCGCGCAGGGCGACCGCATGACCCGCGACGAAGCCTGGCGCCTGCTGTTTATCGGCCGCCATATCGAGCGCGTGGCCACGCTCTCGACCTTCCTGCGGGTGTTTGCGCACAACGGCGCGCTGCTGCACCGGACCTGCTTCGATCTGCTGCTGCATCTGTTCGACAGCACGCTGACCTTCCGCGCGCTGTACCCGGGCCGCTCCGATGTGCCCGCGCTGGTCGACCAGCTGGTGATCGAGCCGACCAACCCGCGCGGGCTCTACGGCTTGCTGGCGCGGCTGCGCGTCAAGCTCGGCCAGATCTCGCCGCCGGCCAGCCCGGCCGGCACCGGGCGCGTGCCACTGCCGCAATGGCTGCCCACCGTGGAGACGCTGCCCGGCTGGGAAGCACTATGCCAGCGCGGCCCCGACGGGAAATACACCAATCYGGTGCAACTATGCGAGCAACTGACTGACATGATGGTGCGTCTCTCAGACGAAATCAGTGCGCGCTACTTCAGCCATGCTGGCATGRCCGGCACCCGCGTCGGGGCGTAACCATGAGCGCAACCATGAATGCGACGATGAGCCAGGCGCAAGACGTGGCCGAGCCCGCGCCAGGACGCGTGGCCTCCGTGCTGACGATTCATCACAAAACCATCTACGATTACTCCGCGCCGGTGGAGAACGCCCAGCAGCGCGCCGTGGTGTTTCCGGTGACCTGCCCGTGGCAGGCGGTGCACGCGCACAGCACGCAGATCGAGCCGCCGCCGTCGCACGAGCATGCGGACATCGACGCCTTCGGCAACAACGTGCTGTACTTCACCATCGACGTGCCGCACGACTATATGCAGCTCGCCTGCGAGAGCACGGTCAGCCTCACGCCGCGCTGGACGTCGCTCGACCCCGCCGCCAGCATGCCGTGGGAGACGGCGGCCGCCGCGCTACGCTTTCGCGCCGGGCAGCCCTTCCTGCCGGAAAGCGAGTTCTGCTTCGCCTCGCCCAACGTGGCGCTGCATCCTGATCTCAAGGCCTACGCGCTCGCCAGCTTCGCGCCCGGCGTGCCCGTGGTGGCCGGCGCCATCGACCTGATGCATCGCGTGCACGCCGACTTCGAATACCAGACCACCGCCACCGAGGTCGATACCCCGGCGCTGCAAGCCTTCGGCCTGCGCAGCGGCGTGTGCCAGGATTTCGCCCAAGTCATGATCGGCTGCCTGCGCTCGCTCGGCCTCGCGGCGCGCTACGTCAGCGGCTACCTGTGCACCGAGCCGCCACCCGGCCAGCCCAGGCTGATCGGCGCCGACGCCTCCCATGCCTGGCTGTCGGTGTACTGCCCGCTGGCCGGCTGGGTCGATCTCGATCCCACCAACGACGTGCTGGCCGACACCAGCCACGTCACGCTGGCGTTCGGGCGCGACTATAGCGACGTCTCGCTGCTGCGCGGCGTCATCGTGGGCGGCGGCGCGCACGATGTGGAAGTGGAGGTCAGCGTGCTGCCGGTCGAGTAGGCACCGCGCCGCGGTCAGCGGCTGGCAAGCCAATTGCTTGTCAGTAGCCTGGGTTTGCCGAGAAATGGGGGAATCATCATGCTAAGCCGCACCGCCGACCACCTGTTCTGGATGGCCCGCTACACCGAGCGCGCGGAAAACACCGCCCGCATGCTCGACGTCAACTACCAGGCCTCGATGCTGCCGCAATCGCCCGAGGTGGCGCAGCAAGGCTGGCTGGCAATGCTCGACGTGACGGAGCTCACGCCGGTATTCGCCGAGCACCACGGCGCGGTCGTRCACGAGGAAGTGATCGACTTCATGGTGCGCGACCTGAGCCACCCGGCGTCGATCATGTCCTGCCTGCGCGCCGCCCGCGAAAATGCCCGCGCCGTGCGCGGCGCACTCACCACGCCGCTGTGGGAGACCATCAACACCACCTGGCTCGATGTCCAGCAGATGGTTGCCGACGGCATCCTGCGCCACGATCCGGCGCAGTTCTTCGAGTGGGTCAAGTTCCGCTCTCATCTCACGCGTGGTGTGGAAGCCGGCACCATGCTCAAGGACGAAGCCTACTGCTTCATGCGGCTGGGCACTTTCCTGGAGCGCGCCGACAACACCGCCCGCATTCTTGACGTCAAGTTCCAGGCCACCGACCTCGGGCTGCAGCAGGACGACTTCTACCAGTGGGCTGCGGTATTGCGCTCGGTGTCGGGGCTGGAGATGTATCGCAAGGTCTATCGCTCGGTGGTCACGCCGGAGCGCGTGGCCGAGTTGCTGATCGTGCATCCGGATATGCCGCGGTCGCTGGCGGCCAGTTTGCGGGAGGTGGTTTCGTTGCTGGCGCAGGTGCGCAATGCGCAGTCAGTGGAGACGGAGCGGCGGGCGGGGAAACTGCATGCCGAGCTTAAATTCACTCGGATCGAGGATATTTTTTCTGTTGGGATTCATGGGTGGCTTAGCGATTTTCTTCGCAGGATCCATGAGCTTGGGGGTGGGGTTAGTCGGGATTTT
>NZ_JBFTSF010000020.1:0-42715 GCF_056399905.1 Cupriavidus sp. 01L46 | reverse complement strand
GGTAACGCACGGCGGTCGGGCAATCCTGCTGGTACGCGGTGGTCAGCAGCTGGCGGCATTCGTTCTCGTCGGCCGGCGTCATCACCATCATGTTGGGGATGCAACGCAGGAACGCGATGTCGTAGGCGCCCGCATGGGTCGCGCCGTCGGCGCCGACCAGGCCGGCGCGGTCGAGTGCGAACACCACCGGCAGATTCTGCAGCGCCACGTCATGGATCAGCTGGTCATAGCCGCGCTGCAGGAACGTGGAGTAGATCGCCAGCACGGGCTTGAGGCCTTCGCAGGCCAGCCCGCCGGCGAACGTCACKGCATGCTGCTCCGCGATGCCCACGTCGTAGTAGCGGCTGGGGAAGCGCTTCTCGAACTCGACCATGCCGGAGCCTTCGCGCATGGCGGGCGTCACCGCCACCAGCTTGGGGTCGGCGGCGGCCATGTCGCATAGCCATTCGCCGAACACCTGCGTATAGGTCTTGCGGGCGGGCTTGGTCGACGGGCGGATGCCTTCGGCCGGGTTGAACTTGCCAGGGCCGTGATACAGGATGGGGTMGGCCTCGGCCAGCTTGTAGCCCTGGCCCTTCTTGGTGACCACGTGCAGGAACTGCGGGCCGCCGCCTTCGAGGGCGCGCTGGCGGATGTTCTGCAGCGTCGGCACCAGCGATTCGAGATCATGGCCGTCGATCGGGCCGATGTAGTTGAAGCCGAATTCTTCGAACAGCGTCGCCGGCACCATCATGCCCTTGGCATGTTCCTCGAAGCGCTTGGCGAACTCGAGCACCGGCGGGGCGACCGACAGCACGCGTTCAATGCCCTTCTTGGTGGCCGCGTAGAACTTGCCGCTCATCAGCCGCGCGAGGTGGCTGTTGAGCGCGCCCACCGGCGGCGAGATCGACATGTCGTTGTCGTTGAGCACCACCAGCAGCGGCAGGTCCTTGTAGACACCGGCGTTGTTCATGGCCTCGAAGGCCATGCCGGCGGTCATCGCGCCGTCGCCGATCACGGCGATGGAAACGCGCTTCTCGCCCAGCGTGCGGGCGCCCAGCGCCATGCCCAGCGCAGCCGAGATGGAGGTGGACGAATGCGCGGTGCCGAAGGTGTCGTACTCGCTTTCCGAGCGGCGCGGGAAGCCCGAGATGCCGCCCCACTGGCGCAGCGAATGCATGCGGTCGCGGCGACCGGTCAGGATCTTGTGCGGATAGCTTTGGTGCCCCACGTCCCAGACAACGCGGTCATCCGGTGTATTGAACACATAGTGCAGGGCAATGGTCAGCTCGACCGTGCCCAGGTTGGACGACAGGTGGCCGCCGGTCTGCGATACCGATTCGAGCACGTAGGCGCGGAGTTCGTCGGCCAGCGTCTTGAGCTGGCGGCGGTCCAGCCTGCGAAGGGCTGCGGGGTCGTCAATAGTTTTGAGCAGTGCGTAGGTCATGATGTCCGTTCGGCGGCCGGATTCTTGTGCCCGGTTGTCAGTTTTTCCTGCGTATCCAATCAATTCGAGCGCAGCACGATGAGATCGGCCAGTTCGCCCAGGCGTCGGGCGCGCGCGCCGAACACCACCAACGCTTCGTGCGCCGTGACCCGAAGCTGCTCCGCCAGCTGGCGTGCAGGCTCGAGCCCCATCAGCGACACGTAGGTCGGCTTGTCGTTTGCCGCGTCCTTGCCGGCGGTCTTGCCCAGCGTGGCGGTATCCGCGATCACGTCGAGGATATCGTCCACCACCTGGAACGCCAGGCCCACGGCTGCGGCGTAGCGGTCGAGCGCGGCCAGGCCGGCTTCATCCACGGCACCGCAGTAAGCGCCCATGCGCACGCTGGCGCGCAGCAACGCACCGGTCTTCATGCGGTGCATGCCTTCCAGTTCTTCCAGCGACATGGCCAGGCCGACATGCTGCAGGTCGATCGCCTGCCCGCCTGCCATGCCCACCGAGCCGGAGGCCCGGGCCAGTTCCGCTACCAGGCGCAGGCGCGCGGCGGCGTCGAGCGAGGCCAGCGAGGCCGATTCGGCCAGCACCACGAAAGCCTGGGTCTGCAGCGCGTCGCCCACAAGCAGCGCCGTCGCTTCATCATAGGCCCTGTGCACGGTGGGACGGCCACGACGCAAATCGTCATCGTCCATGCAGGGCATATCGTCATGCACCAGCGAATACGCGTGGATCATCTCCACCGCGCTGGCTGCCGCGTCACAGGCCTCGGGGGCAGCACCCGCTACTTCACCGGCCGCGTGCACCAGCAAGGGGCGAACCCGCTTGCCACCGCCGAGCACAGCATACCGCATGGCTTCGTGCAGCGTGCAAGGCACTGTCTCCACAGCCGGCAGCCCGGCGTCGAGCGCGGCCTCGGTCCTGGCGCCCGTGGCGCGCATCCACCCGGCGAAATCGCCGGCTTCGGTAGTTTGTTGCGACTCGCTCATTCCAGGTCTCCGGCGTCGGTGGCCATGGGCTTGAGCACATCGCCGTCCAGCACTTTAACCTGTTGTTCCACGCGTTCGAGCATCTGCTGGCAGTACCTGACCAGTTCGGCCCCGCGCTTGTACGCGGCCAAAGAATCTTCCAGCGGCAAGGCGCCGCCCTCCATGCTGGCTACCAGCGCCTCCAGTTCGGCCATGGCGGCCTCGTAGGAGGCGGGTGGCGCGGAGGCGGACCGCTGGTCGGTCGCGGCCGGATCGGTCTGGGCCGGGGAGCTCGTAGTCTTTGGCATTGCGGACATTGAATCTGGGGAAGCTGGGATTTTACGCCAAAGCGGGGCATTGCCCGCATCCCATGCAACAGGGGGCATCGACAGCGTTGCCGGAAAGTGACTTGTGCGCTCGGGTCGTCTTTCCGAATGCGCCCCGAACGACACCTCCATGACGACCCGGGTCGACTTTTTCGCTAAAAAGGCTAAATAATCAGTCCCTTAACTTTTTCGCTCGGGTACAATCCGCGGTTCGTCAGCGCGATCTCCATCTTTCGGTCCGGAAGCGGGCCAGGGCGCGGCTGACTGTCTTTCCCATATCGATTTCTTTTTCGATGGTTGGGTTGTTCACTGCTTTCGCCTGTCATAGGGAGTGGGGATAATGTCCAATCTCAGCACCGCGCTGAAACTGGTGCCGGCTGATACGCAGTTGCCCGTAGACGTCTACATCGACGAGGCACTGCATCAACAAGAACTGGAACTGCTGTTCAAGAAGGGCCCGGGCTATGTCGGCCACGAGCTGATGATCCCCGAAACGGGCGATTTTCAGGCGCTGGCCGCCGAGGACGAGGGCCGCATCCTGGTACGGAATGCCGACGGGATCGAGCTCATGTCCAATGTCTGCCGCCATCGGCAGGCCATCATGCTCAATGGCCGCGGCAATGCGAAGAACATTGTCTGCCCCTTGCACCGCTGGACCTACGACCTGAAGGGCGAACTGCTCGGCGCGCCGCATTTCGCCGAGCGTCCGTGCGTCCACCTGAACCGCTCGCCGCTCCAGAACTGGAACGGCCTGCTGTTTGAGGGGCAGCGCGACGTTCGCGCCGACCTGGCCCGCCTGGGCGTGGCCGAAGACCTGAACTTCGAAGGCTACCTGCTCGACCACGTCGAGATCCACGAGTGCAACTACAACTGGAAGACCTTTATCGAGGTCTATCTGGAGGACTACCACGTCGTGCCGTTCCACCCGGGCCTCGGGAGCTTTGTCTCCTGCGACGACCTGAGCTGGGAATTCGGCGACTGGCACAGCGTCCAGACGGTCGGGTTGCACGCGGGCCTGAAGCGCCCGGGCAGCCCTACGTACCAGAAGTGGCATGAGGCCGTGCTGCGCTTCAACAACGGCGTGCTGCCCAAGTACGGCGCGATCTGGCTCACCTACTACCCCAACATCATGGTGGAGTGGTATCCGAACGTGCTGGTGGTCTCCACCCTGCACCCGCTTGGGCCGAACAAGACGCGCAACGTCGTGGAGTTCTACTACCCCGAGGAAATCGCGCTGTTCGAGCGCGAGTTCGTCGAGGCCGAGCGCGCCGCCTACATGGAAACCTGCGTCGAGGACGACGAGATCGGCGAGCGCATGGACGCCGGGCGCCGGGCGCTGGCCAAACGCGGCGTCAGCGAGACCGGCCCGTACCAGTCGCCCATGGAAGACGGTATGCAGCACTTTCATGAATGGTATCGCCGCGCCATGTCCTTCACGGACTGACCCGCCAGCCAAGGCCCAGCGGGCCGCGGCATCGGCGCCACAGTGAAGAATCAAGCAAAACGGACCGCCCAGGCGGTCCGTTTTGCCTTTGGTGCGGTGCACACTCGCTGATACAATCGCCGCTTCCGGTGTGCGCCCGGCGCCTCGCCGCCTGCCTTGCCGGCCATCCGCCCCGTGCGGAGCCTTTCGCGATCCAGTTCCCCGCCCCCGCCCGGAGCCGCTTCGCGCGCTGTCCATTCTTCCTTTCGCCCCACCATGCAATCGCTCTGGATGCTGTTCGCCGCCTTCGCCTTCTCGTTAATGGGGGTGGGCGTCAAGCTGGCATCCGAGATCTATGCTACGGGCGAGATCGTGTTCTACCGCAGCCTGATCGGCGTGATCATCATGTGGACGGTGCTGGCTTCGTCGGGCACCTCGGTGCGTACGCCGCACATGGCCATGCATATCAAGCGCAGCCTGTTCGGCGTGACCGCCCTGCTGCTGTGGTTCACCTCGATCACCATGCTGCCGCTGGCCACGGCGATGACCCTGAATTACATGTCGCCGGTCTGGATCGCGCTGATCCTGGGCGCCGGCGCAGCCTTGACCGGCACCGGCGGCGCGGACCGCAAGCTGATCGGCGCCATCCTGATGTCGTTCGGCGGCGTCATCTGCCTGTTGCAGCCGTCCGTCGGCCATAACCAGCTCACCGGCGGCCTGATCGGCCTGATCTCCGGCATGTTCACCGCGCTGGCCTACGTCGAGGTGCGCCAGCTCGGCCAGCTGGGCGAGCCCGAAGGCCGCATCGTGTTCTATTTCTCGGCAGTCGGGATGGTGGTAGGCCTGGCCTGGATGCTGTACACCGGCCCGAGCACCCACACCTGGCGCGGCGCGGGCCTGCTGCTGGCGATCGGCATACTGGCCACGCTCGGCCAGACCGCGATGACGCGCGCCTACAAGCGCGGCAACACGCTGCTCACCGCCAACCTGCAATATGCCGGCATCGTGTTCTCCAGCCTCTGGGGCATGATTGTCTGGCGCGACCAGCTCAATTGGCTGTCCTGGGTCGGCATGGCACTGATCATCGCCAGCGGCATCGCCACCACGCTGACCCGGGCGCGCGAAGGCTCCAACCGGCAGCCAACCGCCGATACCCCGGTCAAGTCGGCCGAGGCGGAAGTGCACCCCGAGGTGTAGCATCTGGGGGTGCCGGACCGTGCTCACTCCGCCCCCCCACCGCGCCTGCCCGTGCCGTTGCGGCGCAACGATCCCAACCCAAGGTTACGCCATGTTCACCACCCTGATCTCCAGCCAGGACCTGCGCGCGCTGCGCGAAGACGGCAGCCGCCACAGCGTCGTGATCGATTGCAGTTTCGACCTGGCCAACCCGGCCACCGGACGCGAGGCCTATCACATGGGCCACCTGCCCGGCGCCTTCTACCTGCACCTGGACAACGAACTGTCCGGYGAGAAAACCGGCACCAACGGCCGGCACCCGCTGCCGGACCCGGATACGCTGACCGCGCGCCTGCGCGTGCTGGGCGTGAACGAAGACACCCAGGTCATTGCCTACGACGCACAGGGCGGCATGTACGCGGCGCGCKCCTGGTGGCTGCTGCGCTGGCTGGGCCACGGCGCGGTGGCCGTGCTGGATGGCGGCAAGAATGCGTGGGTGGCGGCGGGCCTGCCGCTCGAGGCAGGCAACGCGCCGGAGCCCGAAACCCCGGGCAACCTGACGCGCAAGGCGGCGCTGGTGGCCACGGTGGACGCCGGCGCCGTGCTGGCGAACCTGGCAAATCCGGCCCGGCTGGTGGTGGACGCCCGTGCGGCAGACCGCTTCCGTGGCGAGAATGAAACGCTGGACCCCGTAGGTGGACATATCCCGGGCGCGGCCAACCRCTTCTTCAAGGACAACCTGGGGGAGAACGGCAGCTTCAAGCCGGCTAGCGCATTGCGCCAGGAATTCGCGCAGGTGCTGGGCAGCAAGCCGGCCAGCGAGGCGATCATGCAGTGCGGATCGGGCGTGACCGCCTGCCATAACCTGCTGGCACTGGAAGTGGCCGGCATGCCGGGCGCGGCGCTCTATCCGGGCTCGTGGAGCGAGTGGTGCGCCGACCCGGCGCGGCCAGTGGCAAGCGGGGCCTGATGGCGAGCGGCGCAAGCCGCCCGGGCCAGCTTATCTGACAGCAGCCGCCACGCCATGCGCATGGCCATGCGCTTCGTGCACGCCATTGGTGATGAAGAAGATAGCGCAGATCCCGGTGGCGACCAGCACGACCTGGATGATCGACTCGCGCCAGCGCGGCTTGCGCTGCATCTGCGGCATCAGGTCGCTCACGGCGATATAGACGAAGCTGCTTGAAGCAATCACCAGCACGTAGGGAATCCAGCCGCTCATCTGGTCGAGCAGGTAGTACCCCACCACACCGCCTGCGATGGCCGCCAGGCTGGACAGCAGGTTAAAGGCAAAGGCGCGCGCCTTCGAGAACCCGGCGTTGAGCAGCACGATGAAATCGCCCACCTCCTGCGGGATCTCGTGCGCGGCGATGGCCAGCGCGGTGACCAGGCCAATATGCGGATCCGCCAGGAAGGCCGCGGCGATCACGATGCCGTCGGCGAAATTGTGGAAGGTATCGCCCACCAGGATGGTCATGCCGCTACGGCCAGCTTCCTCGCGGTCATGGCCGTGGTGATGGTGGTGCCCATCGCCCTCGTGATGATGCGAGTGGCGCAGCAGCGCGACTTTCTCCAGCAGGAAAAAGCCGAGCAGGCCGGCCAGCAGGGTACCGAACAAGGCTCGCGGATCGGCGCCGGATTCGAACGCCTCGGGCAGGGAATGCAGCAGCGCCGTGGCCAGCAGCACCCCCACCGAGAAGCTCACCATGCGCTCGACCACGCGGGAGGCCACAGTCAGCGACAACAGCGCCGCGCCAAAGATACTGCCCACCCCCGAGATGGTGGCGGCAAGCAGGATGTAGACAAGCGTGGAATCGATGATGGGCTCCCGGGATCGGCTTTTCCGTTCTTAGGGAGCAGCATCGATCTCAAACGCAACACGGTTGCAAGAAACGAAGCCCGCATTGTACGTAGGTTGCAGCCGGTTTTGCAAATCCCGTAGCACAGGCCGATCTTGGCTGCGGGCGCGGCAGCGCCGCCCCCTGCTGCAAATGCGTGCCTGGGCGTGCCCGCGCCTCAAACCCCGTGCTGCTTGAACCAGGCCAGGCAACGCTGCCAGCCGTCCTTGGCATCCGCTTCCCGGTAGCTCGGGCGGTAGTCCGCGTTGAAGGCATGGCCGGATTCCGGGTAGACCACGAACGAGGAAGCCTTGGCAAAGGGGTCGCTCGATGCCGCCAGCGCCGCCTTCATCTTCTCGACCTGTTCCTGCGTGATGCCGGTGTCCTTGCCGCCGTAGAGGCCCAGCACCGGCACCTTGAGCTGGCCGGCCAGGTCGATCGGGTTGCGCGGCTTGATCGGGGTCGGCTCGCCCACCAGCTGGCCATACCAGGCCACGCCTGCCTTCACCTGCTGGCTGTGCGCGGCGTACAGCCAGGTAATGCGCCCGCCCCAGCAGAAGCCGGTAATGGCCAGGCGGCTGGTGTTGCCGCCGTTGGCCTTGGCCCAGGCTACCGCAGCATCGAGATCGCCCATCACTTGTTCGTCGGGGACCTTTGAGATCAGCTTCGCCTGCAGTTCCTGGATGGTGCCGAAGCTGCTCGGGTCGCCCTGGCGCGCGAACAGCTCCGGCGCGATGGCGAGGTAGCCCAGCTTGGCAAAGCGCCGGCAGATGTCGGCGATGTGCTCATGCACGCCGAAGATCTCGCTCACCACCAGCACCACCGGCAGGCTGGTCTTGCCTTCCGGCTGGGCGCGGTACGCGGGCATGTTGAAGCCGCCCGAGGAAATCGTCACCTCGCCGGCGGTGAGGCCGGCGAAATCGGTCTTGATGGCCTGTGCCATCACGGGCAAGGCTGCTGCGGCAAAGGCCGAACCCAGCGCCGTCTTGACGAACGCGCGGCGGTCAAAGGACTGGCTGGGTACGAGGCTGTCGACTTCTGGCTTCAGCATGCGGTCTCCTGTCTGGCGTGGATGGCGAATCTGGATGGACAACGCACGGCGCGGCACAGCCGCCGTGGCGAGATCCGATTCTAAGCAAACATGGAGTCCAGCGCACGCGGCCGGCAAGCGGGGCGATTCGCAGTGCGATTCGCCCTGCGCCGGCGCGTGTCAGTGCAGCTTGACGCGCGGGCTGGTCTTGCTGCGCAGCCAGTGGGTCACGGTATCGAGCCCCATGCCCACGGCGCCGTGCAACGCCATGACGTGCATGCGGTACAGGGAGCTGTACATCACGCGCGCCATCAGCCCTTCGATAAACATGGAGCCGCCGATCAGGCCGCCCATCAGGCTGCCGACCGCGCTGAAATGGCCCAGCGACACCAGCGAGCCCAGGTCCTTGAAGGCAAACGACGGCAGCGGCTTGCCGCCCAGGCGCGCGCGCAGCGCGCCGTAGAGGAACATGGCCTGCTGGTGCGCGGCCTGGGCGCGCGGGGGCACCGCGCCCTGCTTCTCGGGCCAGGGGCAGCTGGCGCAATCGCCAAAGGCAAAGATATCGGGATCGGCCTCGCTTTGCAGCGTGGGCTTGACGATGATCTGGCCCATGCGGCTGACCGGCAGGCCCAGGGTGGACAGCACCGCCGGCGCGGTAATGCCGGCGGCCCACACCGTCAGGTCGGCGTCGACCCGCTTGCCGCTGGCGGTCAGCACCGCATCCTCGGTGACTTCGGTCACGCGCTCGGCGGTGAGGACTTCGATATCGAGCTTGTGCAGCAGCTTGGTGGTTTCGGTGGACACGCGCTCGGACAGCGCGGGCAGGATGCGCGGGCCGGCCTCGATCACGTGGATGCGCACATCGCGGCGCGGATCGAGCTGATGCAGCCCGTAGGCGCTGAGCACGTGCGCGGTATTGCGCAACTCGGCAGAGAGCTCGACACCGGTGGCGCCGGCGCCGATGATGGCAACGTCCACGCGCGGGCGGTTGTCCTCGCCGATGCGCCCGCGCCCGTTCTGGGCGCGCACGCAGGCCGAGATCAGCTTGCGGCGGAAGCGCTCCGCCTGGTCCACGGTGTCGAGCGCGATGGCGTTCTCGGCAGCGCCGGGCACGCCGAAGAAATGCGTGACGCAGCCAATCGCCAGCACCAGGGTGTCATAGAAAAGATCGCGTGCGGGCAAGAGCTCCGTGCCGTCGAGGTCGACGCAGGCCGCCACCGAGATGGTCTTGCGATCCCGGTCGATGCCGGTCAGCTCGCCTTGCTGGAATTCGAAATGATGCCAGCGGGCCTGCGCCACGTATTCAAGCTGATGGGTGTGGGGATCCATGCTGCCGGCGGCAACTTCATGCAGCAGCGGTTTCCAGATATGCGTGGGGGAGCGGTCCACCAGCACGACCTGCGCGGCCCCGCCCTTGCCGAGCTTGTCGCCCAGCCGCGTGACCAGCTCCAGCCCGCCTGCTCCTCCTCCGACTACGATGATGCGATGCGCCCTTCCCTCTGTGCTCATGATCTACCCAGTGTCGTCGATATTCTTTTGCGGGGCCTGACGCGAGCCAGTGACCTCGGCTTTTMATCAGTCTGCTGCACAGCAGCACAACTGGCAAGACGCCATTCACCGATTCAGCGGTMGCTTCAATCGAAACCAGGATGCAGGAATACCGGGACGGGTGCAATCCCGGGGCGGCCCCGAAGGCCGCCCCGCGAGCTCAGTGGGCCTCCTCCCAGTTGCTGCCGGCGCCAACCTCGGCCACCAGCGGCACACGCAGTTCAGCCACGTTGCACATCAGTTCCGGCAACTTCACCTTGACCAGTTCCAGCTCGGCCTGCGGCACTTCCAGCACCAGTTCATCGTGCACCTGCATGACCTGGCGCGTGCCCAGGCCATCGCGTTCCAGCCAGTCCTGCACCGCGATCATCGACAGCTTGATCAGGTCGGCGGCAGTACCCTGCATCGGCGCATTGATGGCGGCGCGCTCGGCGCCCTGGCGGCGCGGGCSGTTGCCGCCATTGATGTCCGGCAGCCACAGGCGGCGCCCGAACACGGTCTCGACAAAGCCCTGCTCGCGCGCGGTCTGGCGCGTTTCTTCCATATACCGCGCCACGCCGGGATAGCGCATGAAATAGCGGTCGATGTAGTGCTTGGCAGCCTCGCGCTCGATGCCGAGGTTGCCGGCCAGGCCGAAGGCGCTCATGCCGTAGATCAGGCCGAAGTTGATGACCTTGGCATAGCGGCGCTGCTCGCTGCTGACGGCATCCKGCGCCACGCCGAAGATCTCCGCGGCGGTGGCGCGGTGCACGTCCTCGCCCTCGGCGAACGAGCGCATCAGGTTCTCGTCGCCAGAGATATGGGCCATGATGCGCAACTCGATTTGCGAGTAGTCGGCCGACACGATCACGTTGCCCGGCCCGGCGACAAAGGCCTCGCGGATGCGCCGGCCTTCCTCGGTGCGCACCGGGATGTTCTGCAGGTTGGGCTCGGTGGAAGCCAGCCGGCCGGTCACCGCGGTGGTCTGCCCGTAGCTGGTGTGCACGCGGCCGGTGGCCGGGTTGACCATCTTCGGCAGCTTGTCGGTGTAGGTGGACTTGAGCTTGGCCAGGCCGCGGTAGTCCAGCAGCAGCTTGKGCAGCGGGTAATCCTCGGCCAGCTTCTGCAACACCTCTTCGTCGGTGGACGGCGCGCCGCTGGCGGTCTTCTTGACCACCGGCAGCTTCATCTGGCCGAACAGGATCTCGCCGATCTGCTTGGGCGAGCCCAGGTTGAAAGGCTGGCCCGCGGCCTCGTACGCGGCCTGCTCCAGCGTCAGCATGCGCTGGCCGAGCTGCGTGCTTTGCGCGCCCAGGCGCTCGGCGTCGATCAGCACGCCGTTGCGCTCTATCTTCTGCAGCACCACCGAGACCGGCATCTCGATCTTTTCGTAGACGTAATGCACCCCCGGCAACGCCTCGACCTGCKGGTACATATTGCAATGCAGGCGCAGCGTGACGTCGGCATCCTCGGCCGCGTACTCGGTGGCGCGCGCGATGTCGATCTGGTCAAAGCCGATCTGGCTCGCGCCCTTGCCGCACACTTCCTCGTAGCTGATGGTCTTCAGGCCGAGCAGGCGCTCGGCCAGGCTGTCCATGCCATGGTTGCGGTGGGACGCCAGCACGTAGCTCTGCAGCATGGTGTCGTGCACGATGCCGCGCAGGCTGATGCCGTGATTGGCAAAGACATGCGAATCGTACTTCAGGTTCTGGCCGACCTTGCCGCGCGACGGGTCTTCGAGCCAGGCGCGCATGCGCGCCAGCACGGCCTCGCGCGTGAGCTGGCCATTGGCTTCCAGGCCCACCACATCCGGGCCGCGGTGCGCCACCGGGATATAGCAGGCTTCGCCCGGCTCGATCGACAGCGAGATGCCGACCAGTTGGGCCTGCAGCGGGTCCAGCGAAGTGGTCTCGGTATCGATGGACACCAGCGGCGCGGCTTCGATGCGCCGCATCCAGGCCTCCAGCGCCGCCTCGGTGGCGACGGTCTCGTAGCGGATCTGGGCCGGGGCTGGGGCACTGTCGAACAGGCCGCCCTGGGCCGGGCCCGCATCGGCGCCGGCCGCAGGCGCCGCCGCGCTCRCACGCGCCTGGGCGCGCGGGTTGGGCAGGCTTTCGCCGGTGACCTCGCGCAGCCAGGTCTTGAAGCCATAGCGCGCAAAGAAGTCAATCAGCTTGTCCTTGTCCTCGCTGCTACCCTCTAGCTGGTGGAAGTCGGCCAACGAGCTCGTCAGGTCGCAATCGGTCTTGACCGTCACCAGCTCGCGCGCCTTGGGCAGCCACGCCAGCGTGTTGCGCAGGTTCTCGCCCACCACGCCCTTGATGCCGGGGGCATTGGCCATGACATCGTCGAGCGTGCCGTACTCGGTCAGCCATTTGACCGCGGTCTTGGGGCCCACCTTGGGCACGCCAGGCACGTTGTCCACGGCGTCGCCAATCAGCGAGAGATAGTCGACGATGCGCGCCGGCGGCACGCCGAACTTGGCGGCCACGCCGGGCGGGTCGAGAATCTCCCCGCTCATGGTGTTGACCAGCGTGACGTGGTCGTCGACCAGTTGCGCCAGGTCCTTGTCGCCAGTGGAGACCACCGTGCGCATGCCTTCGGCGGTGGCCCGGCGCGCCAGCGTGCCGATCACGTCGTCCGCCTCCACGCCTTCCACCACCACGATGGGCCATCCCAGCGCACGCACCGCTTCGTGGATCGGCTCGATCTGCTTGGCCAGGTCCTCGGGCATCGACGGGCGATGCTCCTTGTAGGCCGGATACAGGTCGTCGCGGAAGGTCTTACCCTTGGCGTCGAACACGCAGGCGCTATACTCTGCCGGGAAATCGCTGCGCAGCTTGCGCAGCATATTGATCATGCCGTAGATTGCCCCTGTGGGCAGGCCCTCACCGTTCCTCAGGTCCGGCAGAGCGTGATACGCACGATACAGATAGCTCGACCCATCGACGAGCAAGAGTGTTTTTGGACTATCCGACATTCCCATGGACTCAAAATTGACTGGTGCCGCCGCAGGCGGTGCGAACGCCGCCCCCCCTTCCGACGCAGCCGGCGCCGATAACCCGGCGGCAGCCCTCAAGCAGGCCGCGCATGGCAGTATTACCACCGCGGCCGATATGGACGTGAACGTGACGGTCAGCGCCGCTGCCGATGGCCCGGGAGATACGTCTCCCGCCGCCGGCATCCGCGCCAACCCACGCAAGATGATTCCCAGCCTGCGTGCGCTGGCCGACGAAGACCGCGCGACTGCAAAGAAGGCGCGCGCTTCGTGGCAAATGTTCACGATTATGGCAGAGTTCATCGAGGCGACCGAGTACCTTTCGGAGATCCGCCCGGCGGTGTCGATCTACGGCAGCGCGCGCCTGCGCGAGGATTCGCCTTACTACCAGCGCACCATCGAGATCGCCCGCCTGTTCTCCGACGCCGGCTTCGCGGTGATCTCGGGCGGCGGCCCGGGCATCATGGAGGCGGCCAACAAGGGCGCCCACGCGGGCAAGTCGGCCAGCGTGGGCCTGAACATCGAGCTTCCGCACGAGCAGCAAGGCAATCCCTACCAGGACATCGCCATGCGCTTTCGCCACTTCTTCACGCGCAAGGTCACCTTCGTCAAGAATTCGGACGCCTTTATCGTGATGCCGGGCGGCTTYGGCACGCTGGATGAGCTGGCCGAAGTGCTGACGCTGGTGCAGACCGGCAAGTCCCGCGCCGTGCCGGTGGTGCTGTTCGGCAGCCGATTCTGGAAGGGCCTGCTTGACTGGTTCCGCTTCACGCTTCTGCCGATGGGCCTGATCGCCGAGCATGACCTCGACCTGATGAAGATCGTGGACGAGCCGCACGAAGTGCTCGAAGCGGTATATGAGTACTACGAGCAGCGCGGTGGCGACAACCCGATCCCGCCCAAGGAAGAGATGTTCTACCTGTGATGTTCTACCTGTAAGCCAGGTAAGAACAGGCCCGCCTGGCTGCTTCCGGGCGCGCCGCCCGCCCCGCAAAGGTGCCCGCAGGGTCACCGCGATGGGCCCGGCGCGGGCAGGAATTGCTAGAATGGAAGCCTGACACAACTGCCAAAGCCCGGCGCCGCCGGGCTGCAGCGCCATTTGTGGCGCAGCATGCCCCCGGCCTGCTGCACCGCGCAGGAGCCTTCAATGACCTCCCCCTCACTCCTGGCCACCGCCCGCGCGCAAGCGCCGGAGCCGCTTGGAGCCCCCCGTACGGCCGCCGTCCGCGCGCTGGCTTTTGCGGCACTGGTGGCGCTCGGCGCCCCGGCCGCGGTGATGGCGCAGCCGGCCGAGCAGGCAGGCGGCGCGCTGACCCAGCAAGAGCTGAACCAGATCAACAACAAGCCGATCACCTCACCGGCCAAGACCCAGCTAAACCAGCCTCGCGAACCGAGCTTCCAGCTCAATGAGCGGGATGGCACCCAGATCCGCGAGTACAAGAACAAAGGCCAGGCCACCGATATCGAGGTCAAGTCCGGCATGGGCACCAAATACCAGATGAGCAAGCCGGAAGACAGCTCGCCGAAGATCCGGGACCATGACACGAACCGCGTACCATCGGTCAAAGTGCTGCAATTCTGAGTATCGGGGCGCCAGGTTTTAGAATCCCGGCTTGCGCACCCTGATTTTCGCGTCCGTTCTTGTTTCTGCTGTCTGGTTTCTGCTGTCTTGTTTCTGATTTCCCACGACCCCGCCAGATGATCACGGCGGGGCCGCGCCGGCGCTTGCGGCATCCATGCCGCGAAAGCCAAGCTCTGCTTGCGCCCGCCGCCATCCGTTTCGATTCACACAAAGAGTATGGCCGTATTCACCACGGTCTCGCCGGACGAGATCGCCAGTTGGCTCCTTGACTACAACCTGGGCGAAATGCGCGACTTGCGCGGCATTGCCTCGGGCATCGAGAACAGTAACTTCTTCCTGACCATGGAGCAGGACGGGGTCACACGCGAGTACGTGCTGACCATCTTCGAGCGCCTGACGTTCGAGCAACTGCCGTATTACCTGCACCTGATGGCCCACCTGGCCGCGCACGACATCCGCGTGCCGGCGCCCATCCCGGGCCGCGACGGCGAGATCCTGCGCGCCCTCAAGGGCAAGCCGGCGACCATCGTCACGCGCCTGCCGGGCGGCTCGCAGCTGACGCCTGGCGTGGGGCACTGCGCGCAAGTGGGTGACATGCTCGCCCGCATGCACCTCGCCGGCCAGAGCTATCCGCGCCAGCAGCCCAACCTGCGCAGCCTGCCGTGGTGGCAGCAAACGGAAGGCGAGATCCTGCCCTTCCTGGATGCCGGCCAGCAAGCATTGTTGCGCGAGGAACTGGCCCACCAGACCGCTTTCTTCGGCGGCGCGGAGTACGCGGCGCTGCCCGGCGGCCCTTGCCATTGCGATCTGTTCCGTGACAACGCGCTGTTCGAGGATGGCCCTGCCGGGCAGGAGAAACTGGGGGGCTTCTTCGATTTCTACTTCGCCGGCAATGACAAGTGGCTGTTCGACCTGGCTGTCACCGTCAACGACTGGTGCATCGACCTGGCCAGCGGCGCGCTCGACGCCGCCCGCGGCCAGGCCTTGCTGCGGGCTTATCATGCCGTGAGGCCGCTGGGCCCCATCGAGGCGCAGCACTGGCGCGACATGCTGCGCGCCGGCGCATTGCGCTTCTGGATTTCCCGCCTGTGGGACTTCTACCTGCCACGCGAGGCCGACATGCTGCAACCGCATGACCCGACCCACTTTGAACGCATCCTGCGCCGGCGCATCGAAGCCGCCGCGCTGCCCTGGACCTGACCGTCATGCAATTACTGGAAGTCTCCGCCAAGGAAGGTTATGTCTGGTTCCGCCAGGGTGTCTGGCTGTTCCGCAAGAACCCGCTCGCCTTCCTGATGCTGTTGTTTGTCTACCTGATCGCCGCGCAACTGGCCGTGTTCGTGCCGTTGATCGGCATCATCGCGCTGCTGGTGGTCACCCCGGGCCTGTCGGTCGGCATCATGACCGCCTGCCGCGAGGTGATCCTGAACAAGCGTGTGCTGCCGACCGTATTACTGGCGGGATTTCGCGGCAACGGCAAGCAAGCGAGCCGCAACCTGCTGGTGCTGGGCGGCATCTATGCAGGCCTGGTCTTCGTGCTGAGCCTCATCGCGGGCAGCCTCGTGGACATCAGCACGCTGGTGCCGATCCTGCTCAAGGAAGAAGCGCCKTCGGCGGAATCCGTGCGGCAGCTTTACTTCGCGCTGATGATCGGGGCCGCGCTGTACACGCCGATTGCCATGCTGTTCTGGTTTGCGCCGCTGCTCACCGCATGGCACAACGTGCCGCCGGTCAAAGCACTGTTCTTCAGCTGGACCGCGTGCTGGCGCAACCGTGGCGCGTTCCTGGCTTATGGCGTGGTGTTCGCGGTCTTGCTGGTGGCGGTGCCTTTTTTCCTGGAGGCGTTGTTCGGCGCATTGGGCGCTGAGGCGGTGCTGTCCTTCCTGGTCACACCGTACTCGCTGCTGATGCTCGCGATCATGTATTGCTCGTTCTACGCCACCTACCGCGGCTGCTTCAATGTCGTGCCGGAAGAAGCCGCCGGCAGGCCGGACCTGGCCGCCTGAAGGCGGGTCACGCCGGTCACCCGGGTCACGCGGCTCGCAGGCCAAACAGCCGGGCCGCGTTTCGGTCCGGCGCCTCGCACAGCGGGCCCAGCCACTCCCACACCTTGCGCTGCAGGCCGGCATAGCCGGCCTCGGCCTCGTGATTGGTCCAAGGCCAGTCCGATCCCCATAGCAAGCCTTGCTCGCCCAGGCAGTGGTGCCAGCCAGCCACCACGCCTGCCAGGTCCGCCATGTCCGCCGCCAAGCGATACGGCGCACTCAGCTTGACGTAGACCTCCCTCTGCCGGCGCCAGTGCGCGGCGCAAGCCAGCATCGGCGCGTCGGCCTGCGCGCCAGGCGCGGGCTTGCCAAAATGATCCAGCACCAGCGCGATCGGCACCGCCGGCAGCCAGGCCCGCAGTTCGTTGAGCCGGCCCGGATCGGTGTGCAGCTCCAGGTGCCAGCCCAGCGCATGGGCCGCCTCCAGCAGCGCGGGCCAGCGCGCATCGCGCCATGACGCGTCGTTGTGCCGCCCCACCATATTCCAGCGCAGGCCGCGCACGCCCAGGCCGTGCAGCCGCGCCAGCTCGCCAGCGGATGCCTCCGGGCCCACCACGCAAACACCACGCAGCGCGGGCGAAGCCGCCAGCGCTGCTTCCAGCTCGCTGTTGTCGCAGCCGAAAAAGCTTGGCTGCACCACCACGCCCGCGCGCACGCCATGCGCCCCGGAGATGGCTTGCCACTGCGCCAGGCTGGCGCCGTAGGCGGGCCGGTAGCGCGCCCCGCCCACGGCGGGTGCATCGGCGGAAAACACGTGGAAATGGGAATCGATCTGAAACATGTTCTGGCCCAAGGAACGGCGCGTGCCGCCATGAATGGTAGCGCCGGTTGACACCCGCGCCCCTCCATTCTATGCTCTAGTCCTATAGATGACTAGAGTTCACTACTCTCCCCGAACAGGCACCGCCGCCGGGGCACGCATGGAGACACGAATGCCAGACCGTTCCGCCCTGCCCGACCCGACGGGAGCCGGCCTCGACGCCTCGCCAGCCAGCCTGGCGGCGCCGCGCTGGGCCCGCATCGCGACCGCGCTCAAGGGCCGCATCCTGGCCGGCGAATGGGCTTCCGGCACCGCCATTGCGGCCGAGAGCGCACTGGCCGAGCACTACGGCGTGGCGCTGGGCACCATGCGCGCCGCCATCCAGGCACTGGTGGACGAAGGCTTGCTGGAACGCGTGCATGGCCGCGGCACCTTTGTGCGCGGCGCGCTGACCGGCGCCACCATGGCGCGGTTCTTCCGCTTTGGCGATGCTGGCTCGGAGATCCCCGAGTCGCGCATCGTATCGCTGCGCACGCTGGCGGCGCCGGCGGATGTCGCCGTGCAGCTTGGCCTGGCTGCGGGCACGCCGGTACTGCGCGTACTGCGCCAGCGCGGCTGGGAAGGCCAGGTCCGCCTGCTAGAGACCATCTGGCTGCCGGCGCCGCTGTTTGGCGCGCTGGCCACGCTCAAGCCGGCCGAGTTCGCGCCCCTGCTCTACCCGATGTATGCCGAGCGTTGCGGCGTCACGGTCGGCCGTGCCGTCGACGACCTGCGCTTCACCCGGCTGGGCGCGCGCGAGGCCGCCCAGCTGAGCTTGCCAGAGGGCCATCCCGCACTGGCGGTCAGCCGCGTGGCGTTTGACCTGGCGGGCCGGCGCGTGGAGTTCCGCCAGACGCTGGGCAATGCCGACGATTTCCACTATCGCGCCGAGGTTCGCTGAACCCGCGCGCGGCGCCACCGCAAGCGCGGGCCGGCGCAGCACCCAGACCTACACATCCCGAGGAGACCCATGCGATTCCCGATCCGTCTTTGCGCCACCGCCCTGTGCTGGCTCGCCGCCGGCACCAGCAGCCTTGCGCACGCGCAGGCCTGGCCCGCGGCCAAGCCCATCCGGCTGGTGGTCACGTACGCGCCCGGCGGCGGCGCCGACACCATGGCCCGCATGATCTCGCCGCGCCTGGGCCAGGAGTTGGGACAGACCATCGTGGTGGACAACCGGCCCGGCGCGGGCGGCCAGATCGGCACGGACCTGGTCGCCAAGTCCGCCCCGGATGGCTATACGGTGCTGCTCGACGCCGCCTCGTTTGCCGCCAACCCTTCGCTCTACAAGCGGCTGCCCTACGACCCGGTCAAGTCCTTTGTCCCGGTCTCGGTGCTGGCGCTGTATCCCAACATGCTGGTCGTGAACCCGAAGTTCCCGGCCAAGACCACGCAGGAGCTGATCGCGATGGCACGCGCCAAGCCAGGCAGCATTGCCTATGCGTCCTCGGGCAACGGTTCGGCCCAGCACCTGGCGGGCGCGCTGTTTGCGCAGCGCATGAAACTGGACCTGCTGCACGTGCCCTACAAGGGCGGCGGCCCGGCCATGGCCGATGTGATTGCGGGGCAGGTGCCGGTGTTCTTTGCCAACACGGCGTCGGGCCTGCAGCATGTGCGCGCGGGCAAGCTGCGCGCGCTGGGCGTGACTGGCGCCAACCGCACGGCCATCCTGCCGGACACGCCAACGCTGGCCGAGGCGGGCGTGCCGCACTATGAGGTCTACGAGTGGAATGGCGTGTTCTTGCCGGCGGGCACGCCGCCGGAGATCGTCAAGCGGCTGTCGGATGCGATCCRCAAGGTCATCAACCTGCCGGAGAATCGCGAGCGCGTGACCAGCCTGGGCGGGGAGATCGTGGCCGGTACGCCCGCCGAGGCGGCGAAGTTCATCCAGGCCCAGACCGCCGAATGGGCCAAGGTGATCAAGGAAGGCAACATCCAGCTGGACTGATCCCTCCGCCTGGGCGCCCGTCCGCTCAGTCGATCGGGTCCAGCTTGGCGACCGACAGCACCAGCCATTTGGCGCCGTGGCGCTTGAACTTGATATTCGCGCGGGCGGCTTCGCCCTCGCCTTCCAACCCGGCGATCACGCCTTCGCCAAACTTGTTGTGGAACACGCTCTGGCCAATGCGCAAGCCGGAGCCAGCCTGGCGCTTGGCGTCGGCATAGCCGTTGCCGGTGTCCATGCCGCCGGTAGGCTGGGTGCCAGAATAGGGAACGTCCTCCGCCTTCTTGAACCAGTCGCGGCCCCAGCCGCCCTCGTTCTGCTGGCGGCGCTGCGAACCACCGCCGCCGCCATAGGCCTGCGCAGGCGGCATCAGCCACTTGAGCGATTCCTCGGGCAGCTCCTCGAAAAAGCGCGAGCGMACGTGGTAGCGCATCTGCCCGTGCAGCACGCGGCTTTGCGCGAACGAGAGATAGAGGCGCACGCGCGCACGCGTGATGGCCACGTACATCAGGCGACGCTCCTCCTCCAGCCCGTCGGCCTCCGTGGCGCTGTTCTCGTGCGGGAACAGCCCTTCTTCCAGCCCGGTGATGAAGACCGCGTTGAACTCCAGCCCCTTGGCGGCATGCACCGTCATCATCTGCACGGCGTCCTGGCCCGCCTGCGCCTGGTTGTCGCCGGCTTCCAGCGAGGCATGGGTGAGGAAGGCCACCAGCGGGGTCATCACCGCCGGCAGCGCCTCGGGATCCAGCACCTGCTGGGCCTGGTCGCCCTCGGCCAGCGCGGGCAGGGGCTGCGCGCCATCGCGCCCGACCGGAATCGCGCTGGCCAGCGCGTCCAGCCCAAAGCCTTCCTCCGTCACGAACGCCTGCGCCGCCGTCACCAGTTCCTGCAAGTTCTCGATGCGGTCCTGGCCTTCTTTTTCAGCGCGGTAGTGCGTGATCAGGCCGCTGGTGTTGGTCACGTACTCGACTGTTTCCGGCAGCGTCATGCGGCGCGTCTCGGCACGCATCTGCTCGATCAGCCGCACAAAGGCGCCCAGCGTGCTGCCGGCCTTGCCGGGCACGAAGGCCACGGCTTCGGCCAGCGAGCAGCTGTACTGGCGCGCCGCATCCTGCAGGGCTTCCAGCGAGCGCACGCCGATSCCGCGCGYSGGGAAATTCACCACGCGGCCGAAGGCAGCGTCGTTGCGCGGGTTTTCCAGCARTTGCAGGTAAGCCARCGCGTGCTTGACTTCGGCACGTTCGAAAAAGCGCAAGCCGCCGTACACGCGATAGGAAATGCTGGCCGAGAAGAGCGCGTGCTCGATCACCCGCGACTGCGCGTTGCTGCGGTAGAGGATGGCGATCTCCGAGCGGCTCATGCCCTGCGCGATCAGGTCACGGATTTCCTCCACGATCCAGCCGGCTTCCTGGCCGTCGGTGCCGGCCTGGTACACCCGCACCGGCTCGCCGTGGCCGGCATCGGTGCGCAGGTTCTTGCCCAGGCGGCGCGAATTATGGGCGATCAGATGGTTGGCCGAATCCAGGATGTGGCCATGGGAGCGGTAGTTCTGCTCCAGCTTGATCATGTGGCGCACGCGGAACTCGTGTTCGAAGTCGCGCATGTTGCCGACATTGGCGCCACGGAACGCGTAGATGCTCTGGTCGTCGTCGCCGACCGCGAATACCGCGGCCGGATTCTGCGTGCCGAAGCCGGCCAGCATCTTAAGCCACTGGTACTGCAGCACGTTGGTGTCCTGGAACTCGTCCACCAGCACATGGCGGAAGCGGTGCTGGTAGTGCTGGCGGATCGCGTCGTTGTAGCGCAGCAGCTCGTAGCAGCGCAGCAGCAGCTCGGCGAAGTCGACCACGCCTTCGCGCTGGCACTGCACATCGTAAGCGGCGTAGAGATCGACGAAGCGGCGGTTGAAGTCGTCGTTGGCCTCCACGTCGGCCGGGCGCAGGCCTTGCTCCTTGGCGTTGTTGATGAAGTACTGCAGGTTCTTGGCCGGGTACTTCTCATCATCCACGTTCAGCGACTTGAGCAGGCGCTTGAGGGCGGAGAGCTGGTCCTGGCTGTCGAGGATGGCGAAGGTCTGCGGCAGGCCGGCGTCGCGGTAATGCGCGCGCAACATGCGGTTGCACAGCCCGTGGAAGGTGCCGATCCACATGCCGCGCGTGTTGATCGGCAGCATCGAGGTCAGCCGCGTCATCATTTCCTTGGCGGCCTTGTTGGTAAAGGTCACCGCCAGCAGGCCGGCGGGCGACACCCGGCCGTTCTGGATCAGCCACGCGATGCGGGTGGTCAGCACACGCGTCTTGCCGCTGCCCGCGCCAGCCAGGATCAGCGCCGGCTCGTCAGGCAAAGTGACGGCGGCTAGTTGTTCAGCATTGAGATTGGCAAGCAGGTCGGACATCGGGGAGGCCTTGTGGAGTGCCCCGAATTATACCGGGGCGCCCCTCGTGCCAGTACGGCGCCCGCTGCCGGACGGGGGGATGGCCCGGCAGCGGGCCGGGAACCACACAAAATGGCACAAAACAGCACGGCGGATCCCCTCGCGAGCGGTAAGCAGAGCACTTTCTGGCAGGGCAAAGCACCGGCAAAATGACGCCACGCGTCCKAGCCCGGGCCGAAATCGCGCACCCCCCACCCGCCTCCCCTATAATTTGACGTTTTCCCGGCGCGTTCCCCCTGCCCGCCTGGCCCGCAGAATCCGACGTAATCATCGACATCCGAGCATGACCGCCCAAGACCAGTCCCTTGCCAAGAGCTTCGAACCCGCCGCCATTGAGACAAAGTGGGGCCCAGAGTGGGAGAAGCGCGGCATCGCGAAGCCGACCCTCGACCCGGACCGTCCGGACTTCTGCATCCAGCTGCCGCCGCCCAATGTGACCGGCACGCTGCACATGGGCCATGCCTTCAACCAGACCATCATGGACGGCCTGGCCCGCCATGCCCGCATGAGCGGCGCAAACACCCTGTGGGTGCCGGGCACCGACCACGCCGGCATCGCCACCCAGATCGTGGTGGAGCGCCAGCTGGAAACGCAAGGCGTATCGCGCCATGAGCTGKGCCGCGAGAAGTTCGTCGAGAAGGTGTGGGAGTGGAAGGAAGAGTCCGGCTCGACGATTACGCGCCAGATTCGCCGCATGGGCGCGTCGATCGACTGGAGCCATGAGTACTTCACAATGTCGCCGGAGATGTCCAAGGCGGTCACCGAAGTCTTCGTGCGCCTGTTCGAGCAAGGCCTGATCTACCGCGGCAAGCGCCTGGTCAACTGGGACCCGGTGCTGGGCACCGCGGTGTCCGACCTGGAAGTGGACAACGTCGAGGAAGATGGCTCGATGTGGCACATCCGCTATCCGCTGGCCGAAGCCGATACCGTGCACGGCCTGACCCACCTGACGGTGGCCACCACCCGCCCCGAAACCATGCTGGGCGACGTGGCCGTGATGGTGCACCCGGAAGACGAGCGTTATGCGCACCTGATCGGCAAGTTTGTGCGCCTGCCGCTCACCGGCCGCGATATCCCGGTGATCGCCGACGACTACGTCGACCGCGAATTCGGCACCGGCGTGGTCAAGGTGACTCCCGCCCACGATTTCAACGACTATGCGGTTGGCCAGCGCCACAAGCTGCCACAGCTGTCCATCCTGACGCTCGACGCCAAGATCGTCGCCGACGCGCCCGCCGCCTATGCCGGCCTGGACCGCTTCGAGGCGCGCACCCGCATCGTGGCGGACCTGGATGCCCAGGGCCTGCTGGCCGAGGTCAAGAAGCACAAGCTGATGACGCCGCGCAGCGAGCGCACTGGCAGCGCCATCGAGCCGATGCTGACCGACCAGTGGTTCGTGGCCATGAGCAAGCCGGCGCCGGAAGGCACCTTCCACCCGGGCCGCTCGATTGCCGAAGTGGCGCTGGACGCCGTGCAGAGCGGCGAGATCAAGCTGATCCCCGATAACTGGAACAGCACCTACAACCAGTGGCTGGAGAACATCCAGGACTGGTGCATCTCGCGCCAGCTGTGGTGGGGCCACCAGATCCCGGCCTGGTACGATGAGGCCGGCAAGTGCTTCGTCGCCCGTACCGAGGAAGAGGCGCAGGCCCAGGCGCGCGCGGCCGGCAGCACCGGGCCGCTGCGCCGCGAGGACGATGTGCTCGACACCTGGTTCTCCTCGGCCCTGGTGCCCTTCTCGTCGCTGGGCTGGCCCGCCGAGACGCCGGATTTGCAACATTTTCTGCCGTCGTCGGCACTTGTTACCGGTTACGACATCATCTTCTTCTGGGTGGCGCGCATGGTCATGATGACCAAGCACTTCACCGGCAAGGTGCCGTTCCATACCGTCTATGTGCACGGTCTGGTGCGGGATTCGGAAGGCAAGAAGATGAGCAAGTCCGAGGGCAACACCCTGGACCCGGTCGACCTGATCGACGGCATCGAGCTCGAGCCGCTGCTCAAGAAGCGCACCACCGGCCTGCGCCGCCCCAAGGACGCGCCCAAGATCGAGAAAAAGACCAAGAAGGAATTCCCCGATGGCATTCCGGCATTTGGCGCCGATGCCCTGCGCTTCACCTTCGCCTCGCTCGCCACGCTGGGCCGTAACATCAACTTCGACACCGGCCGCTGCGAAGGCTATCGCAACTTCTGCAACAAGCTGTGGAACGCCACGCRCTTCGTGCTGATGAACACCGAAGGGCACGACTGCGGCATGGGCCCGTGCAGCAACGACTGCGGCCCCGACGGTTACCTGCATTTCTCGCAGCCGGACCGCTGGATCGTGTCGCTGCTGCAGCGCGTGGAAGCCGAAGTGGAAAAGGGCTTTGCCGAGTACCGCTTCGACAATATCGCCAGCGCCATCTACAAGTTCGTCTGGGACGAGTACTGCGACTGGTACCTGGAACTGGCCAAGGTCCAGATCCAGAACGGCACGCCTGCACAGCAGCGCGCCACCCGCCGCACGCTGTTGCGCGTCCTGGAAACCGTGTTGCGCCTGGCCCACCCGATCATCCCCTTCATCACCGAAGAGCTGTGGCAAAAGGTAGCGCCGCTGGCCGGCCGCGCCAAGGGCGACGGCAGCGAGACGCTGGCGCTGCAGGCCTATCCCCTGCCCGCCATGGCAAAGGTCGATGAGGCCGCCGAGCAATGGACCGCGCAGCTCAAGGCCGTGGTCGACGCCTGCCGCAACCTGCGCGGCGAAATGAACATCTCGCCGGCCCAGCGCATTCCGCTGTACGCTGAAGGCGACAGCGCGTTCCTGACGTCGGCCCAGGCTTATGTGCAGGCGCTGGCGAAACTTTCGGAGGTCAAGGTGTTCGAAGATCAGAATACCTTGATGGCGGAAGGTGCCGGCGCGCCGGTGGCCATCGTGGGCGGCAACCATCTGCTGCTGAAGATCGAAATCGACGTGGCCGCGGAACGCGTGCGCCTGTCCAAGGAAATAGAGCGCATCAGCGCCGAACTCGGCAAGTGCCGTGGCAAGCTCTCCAACGAGAGCTTTGTCGCCAAGGCACCGCCCGCCGTTGTCGCGCAAGAAACCCAGCGTTTGTCGGATTTCGAACAGACGCTGGTCARGCTGCAGGATCAACTGCAGCGTTTGCCGGCATGAGCTTTGCATCACCAGCAGGGTTGTCTACACCGAATTGATAAGGAAAACCGATATGGAAACCCGCGTCACCAAGGCTGTCTTCCCGGTAGCCGGTCTCGGCACTCGTTTTTTGCCGGCTACCAAGGCAAGCCCGAAGGAAATGCTGCCGGTGGTCGACAAACCCCTGATCCAGTACGCCGTGGAAGAAGCCATGGCTGCCGGCATCACCGAGATGATCTTCGTCACCGGCCGCTCCAAGCGCGCCATCGAGGATCACTTCGACAAGGCCTACGAGCTCGAAGCGGAGCTCGAGGCAAAGAACAAGCAGGCCCTGCTCAGCCTGGTGCGCTCGATCAAGCCGTCGCACGTGGAGTGCTTCTATGTGCGCCAGCCCGAGGCCCTCGGCCTTGGCCATGCCGTGCTCTGCGCGGAAAAGCTGGTGGGCGACGCACCGTTCGCCGTGATGCTGGCCGATGACCTGCTGGATGGCGATCCGCCAGTCATGAAGCAGATGGTGGACATGTACGGCCACTACAACTGCTCGGTGCTGGGCGTGGAAGAGATCGCGCCGGAGCAGAGCCGCTCCTACGGCGTGGTGGATGGCCGCGAATGGGACGAAGGCGTGATCAAGGTGTCGGACATTGTCGAGAAACCGGCGCCCGAGAATGCGCCGTCCAACCTGGGCGTGGTCGGCCGCTACATCCTGACCCCGCGCATCTTCGACCATATCCGCAACCTCAAGCCGGGCGCGGGCGGCGAGTTCCAGCTCACTGATGCCATCCAGTCCCTGCTCAGCCAGGAACAGGTGCTGGCCTACCGCTACAAGGGCGTGCGCTACGACTGCGGCAGCAAGCTGGGCTACCTGAAGGCCACCGTGGAGTTTGCGCTCAAGCACACGGAGGTGATGGACGAATTCAGCACCTACCTGCGCGCGCGCGCCAATAGCATCTGAGTGCCTGAAGATCTGGAGCCATGAAAAAAGCCGCAAACGCGGCTTTTTTCATTTGGCGCGGGGCGCGCCCGCGTCGAACTGTCGCCGATTCAACGCCGGCGCATGTAGAACACGAACACCTTGTCCACTTCCTGGTGCGACAGCAGCTCGTTGCCGGTCTGCTTGGCAAACGCCTGGAAATCCCGCGTGGCGCCGGGATCGGTGGCGAGAATCTTGAGAACATCGCCGCTGGGCATGTCGGCCAGCGCCTTCTTGGTGCGCAGGATCGGCAGCGGGCAGTTCAGGCCGCGCGCATCCACTTCTTTCTGGAACTCCATTCCTCTCTTCCTTGGTTCTGTGCGCTCAGGAGCCGGCATGGCCCATTGTGGCCGTTTTAGGGCCATTGGGACCATGCCTGCCGCTGTCGCATCGATGACTGATGATTATGGCCGGTATTGTAGCGAAATGCCCGGCTGCCCCTGGCCATCGCGCCGGCGCGGGTCGGGAATGTCCTCGCCGGTCTGGCGATCGAAGAACCGCACCGGATGGCCACGCGAGGCCAGCCAGTCCGCCACCGCGAAGCCCGTGCCCGCCGACCAGATCCGCATGTCCTCCGGCGCCACCAGCTTGTAGTCGACCAGCTCCTCGGACAACGCGATGGTGCCGCTCGCCTGCACATGGTAGGCGATGATCAGCTCGTTCTTGCGCATGAACTCGTACACACCGATCAGCGATACCGAATGCGCGTCCAGGTTGGTTTCTTCCTTGAGCTCCCGGGCCACGCCCTGCTCCGGCGTCTCGTCGCGCTCCATGAAGCCGGTCACCAGCGCGAACATTTTTTCCGGCCACGCGGCGTTGCGCGCCAGCAGCAGCTTGCCCTCATATTCCACCACCGCAGCCAGCACGGGCAGCGGGTTGTTCCAGTGGACAAAGCCGCACTCTGGCTGGATGCAGGCATCACGTTCGCGCCCGGAATGCGGCAGCAATTCCAGCGGCGAGCCACATTGCGGACAGTATCGGTAAACGGCCATGCGGGAGCTCCTGTCTTTGTTGTTTTGTTGTCTTGTTATGTTGTCATTTTATAAGGACGGCGGCATTCACGCACCGCAGGCCACGCGCATATCCGCGGCCAGCGCCTCGACGGTTTCCGGCTGCAGATCCCACGAGCACATGAAGCGGCAGCCGCCGGCACCGATAAACGTATAGAAGCGCCAGCCCTTGGCACGCAGCGCCTCGATGGCCGCGAGCGGCAGCTCGGCAAAGACGGCGTTGGACTCGGTCGGGAACATGATGCGCACGCCGGGGATGCCGGCGATGCGCTCATGCAGCAACTGCGCCATGGCATTGGCATGGCGGGCGTTGCCGAGCCACACATCGTTCTCGAGCAAGCCCAGCCACGGGGCCGAGATAAAACGCATCTTGGAAGCCAGTTGCCCGGCCTGCTTGACGCGGTAAGCAAAGTCCTCGGCCAGCTTGCGGTCGAAGAACACCACCGCCTCGCCCACCGGCAGGCCGTTCTTGGTGCCGCCGAAGCACAGCACGTCCACCCCTGCTCGCCAGGTGATCTCCGACGGATGCACGCCGAGTGATGCCACGGCGTTGGCAAAGCGTGCGCCGTCCATGTGCACGCGCAACTGGTGGCGCCTGGCGATGGCGGCAATGGCTCGCACTTCCTCCACCGTGTACACCGTGCCGACCTCGGTCGACTGCGTCAGCGACACCACCTTGGGCTTGGGATAGTGGATATCGGAGCGGCGCGTCACCAGCGCTTCCACCGCATCGGGCGTGAGCTTGCCGTTGGCGCCTGGCGCGGTCAGCAGCTTGGAGCCGTTGGAGAAAAACTCCGGGCCGCCGCACTCATCGGTCTCGATATGCGCCAGCTCATGGCAGATCACCGAGTGGTAGGACTGGCACAGCGCCGACAGCGCCAGCGAGTTCGCCGCGGTGCCGTTGAAGACGAAAAACACCTCGCAATCGGTCTGGAACAGCTCGCGGATCCGGTCGCAGACTTTTTGCGTCCACGAATCGTCGCCATAGGCCTGCTCGTGGCCGCTGCCGTTGGCTTCGAGAAAATACTTGAGCGATTCCGGACAGAAGCCGGCGTAGTTGTCGGAGGCGAAATGCTGCATGGGAGATCCGTGGCGGGTGGCGTGGCGCGTGCCATGGGCCTCGGGGCTTGTGGCCTTTGGTCCGGGGCGGTTTTTGGCAGGGGGCTGTCTGTTGCGAAGCTGTGTGTGGCTTACTTCTTGTCAGCCCACAACTGGCCGCCGGTGGACCAGTTCTCGCGCTTGATGTCGGTGATGATGATATCCACGGCCGAGGCCGAACAGCCGAGCGTCTCGCAGGTGACGCGGGTGACTTCCTCGACCAGCTTGCGCTTTTGCTCGATGGTGCGGCCTTCGAAGAGTTCTACGTGGTAAGTCGGCATGGCTTGTTTCCTGTTTCCTGTTGTCGTTTTGTTTTTCGTTGTCCGTTGCGGATTGCCCTGGCGATGCGCGGAGGGATCTGCCAGCACCCGTCAAGGTCAATCGCGGTACGAAGCATCGATTCTATCGAGTTTGCGCAACAGCGACGGCCATTCCAGTTCGCCCTCGACGGCGCCGCCGTCGTCAAGCTGTTCGGACGCGCGTTGCGCCAGCGCATGCGGTGGCTGCACGACCTGTCCGCCAGCCTGCGCGCCAAGCTGGATCTCGCAGGCCTTGATGAGCGTCGCCATCAGCACGTACGCCTCGGCTACGGTCCGGCCAACCGTCAGCGTGCCATGGTTGCGCAGCAGCATGGCGGGATGCCGGCCAAGCGACGCGGTCAGCCTCGCGCCCTCGGCGGGCGTGAACGCCAGGCCTTCGTAGTCGTGATAGGCCAGCCGGCCATAGAAGCGCAAGGCGTGCTGCGAGAGCGCCAGCAGGCCGCAGGCCTGGGCCGATACCGACACGCCAGCGCTGTTGTGCAAGTGCATCACGCACACCGCATCGGGGCGTGCTGCATGCACCGCGCCATGCAGCGCAAAGCCGGTGACGTTGACCGCATGGCTGCTGTCGCCCACCACCTCGCCGCGCCCATTGATCTTGACCAGGTCGCTGGCGCGGATTTCGTCGAAGGCAAAGCCGAACGGATTGATCAGGAAGTGATCGGGCTCATCCGGCACGGCGGCGGAGATATGGGTGTAGATGAGGTCGTCCCAACCCTGCTGGGCGCACAGGCGGTAAGCCGCGGCCAGGTCGACGCGCATGCGCGACTCGGCTTGCGTGACGGGTTGAGTGGCGCCCGCGGCGCGGGCGGGCTGCAAGGCAAAGGACATGGTTCGGCTCCTGCGCCGCGCGGGTGCCGCGCGCCGGTTCAGCCAACCGGCGCCGGGGGCGGCAAAGGCGATACTGTAGCGCAAGGCAGGCGCTGCGTCAGGACGCGCCCCGGCACCTTGGCAGGGCCGGATTATCTGCGTTGTTGCCGGCTCATCCAGGCGAAGATCGCGCCACCCAGCAACAGGGCCGCCACTGCGCAGCCAAGCGAGGCGGCGAAGCCGCCGGTACGTGTCACCAGCGCCGTGGCCAGAGGCGGCCCGACGATCTGGCCGAGGCCGTAGCTGGCGGTCATCAGGCCCATCAGGCGCTGCGCCTGCGCGCCCCACAGCCGGCGCGCCTCGCGCATGGCGAAGGACACCAGCGCATTGAACGGCAACCCGGCCARCATGCTGCTGAGCGCGAAACCCGCCACCGTTGGCCAGACCACCGCGATGGCCACGCCGATCGCCTGCATCACATAGGTAAAGGCCAGCAGCCGGCGATTGTCGCGCTCCGTGCTGACGCGCGAGGCGACGAAGGCGCCGATGGTCACCCCCACGCCGAAGATGGGCCAGAACAGGTCTGCCCACAGCGAGCCCGGCATGGCCTGGCGCGCGATCACCGGCAGGAACGTGGCGGTGATGATGTAGCCGAAGCCCGCCAGGCCGTAGGCAAAGGTCAGCAGCCAGGTCTCGCGGCCCAGCCGCGGCGCCGCTTGCGCCGGCGCGGCCGGGCTGGCTGCGTGCGCGGTGCGCGGCGCGGGCGTGAAGACATGCCAGACCGCGCCGACCAGCAGCACCGCCAGCGCGCCGAAGGCCAGCCAGCCCCAGCTGGCCCGCCAGCCGGCGCTCACCATGACGAAGACGGAAACGCCCGTGATGACGATGCCGATGCCCGGCCCGCAAAAGATCACGCCGCCCAGCGACGCCCGGCCCAGTTCGGCCAGCCGGTGCATGCACCAGGCCGAGCCGTAGACCATGACCATCGCGCTGGCCACGCCGGCCGCGGCTCGCCACAGGCCCCAGGCCGCCATGCCGCCGGGCGCCGCCATGCCAAGCGTCAGCACGACGGTGGCCACCATGCCAAGCCGGACCATGCGCGCCGGGTCGGGCCGGATGAACAGGCAAGCGGCGGCGCCGGCGAAGTAGCCCAGGTAGTTCAGCGTGGCCAGCCAGCCGCCCTCGCCCAGCGTGACGCTGCCGTCGTGCAGCATCATGGGCAGCAGCGGCGTAAAGGCGAAGCGGCCAACGCCCATCGCCACGCCCAGCGCCACCAGCCCCGCCAGGGCCACGGCCCAGACGCCAGGCTGTGCCTGCGCGGCGGCGGCGGCGGCGTCGCCGGATGCCAGGGTGGATGTGGATTTCATAGGCGCATGCTACGCTCGGATTGGCGAACCGAAAAATGAATAATTGAGAACTCAATCATCTTTTTCAGAGATGATCTTTTGTTCGTCGTCACTTGTTCGTCGTCACTTCATCATCACACCCGGCAAGGGGATCGCAATGGACCTGGCTTCCCTGGAAATCTTTCGCTCCGTCGTGGAGGAAGGCGGCATCACCCGCGCCGCTACCCGCCTGCATCGCGTGCAGTCCAACGTCACCACCCGCATCCGCCAGCTGGAGGCCTCGCTCGGCGTCAAGCTGTTCCTGCGTGACGGCAAGCGCATGGTGCTGACGCCGGCCGGACAGACTTTGTTCGACTACGCCCGCCGCGTGCTGGACCTGGCCGAAGAAGCCCGCCAGGCCGTGCTGCCGGCCAGGCCGCAAGGCCGCCTGCGCATCGCCTCGATGGAGAGCACGGCGGCCAGCCGCCTGCCCGCCGTGCTGGCCGCGTATCACCAGGCGTGGCCGGACGTGGAGCTTGAGCTGGTGACCTGCCCCACGCGCCAGGCCTTGCAGGCACTGGCGCGCTTCGAGGTGGACTGCGCCTTTGTGGCCCAGCCGCTGGACGATCCAGCGCTGGCGTCGCTGCCGGCGTTCGAGGAAGAGCTGGTGCTGATCGCCCGCGAGCGCCATGCTCCCATCCATAGCGCGGCCGACCTGGAAACCCGCACCATGTTGTCGTTCGAGTCCGGCTGCAATTACCGCGGCCGGCTCGAAGCCTGGTTCGGCGCCAGCGGCAGCCCGCCGCGCCGGGTGCTGGAGCTGGGCTCGTATCACGCCATCATTGCCTGTGCGGCAGCCGGTATTGGCGTAGCGATTGTGCCGCGCTCGGTACTTGGCCTGTACCGCGACCTGCCCAAGATCAGCCTCCACGACCTCGGCCAGGCTGGCAAAGTCACCACGTTGCTGGCCTGGCATCCGGCCATGGCCAATACCGCCCTGGGCGCCTTGGCCGACACTTTCCGCACCCCACGGCCAGGACTGGCTGCGGCCGCCTGAGTCCGCCAGCGGCCGCCGCGCCCGGCAAGATGTGCCCGGTCGCCTACACTTGAAGTGGCGCCGCGTTTGCACCCCACGTGCCGGCGCCACTGCCATGACGCATGTCCCGATGCTCCTGCGATGGTTTGCCGCGACCTTGTGGCTGACCCTCGTTGCCTTGGTGGCGACGCCGCTGGTCCCCGCCACGCCGGCCAATGCGCAGGCGAGCGCGCCCGCGGCCGCCGGCACCGCCCCCCCCGTTTTCGTCATCCCGCTCAAAGGCGCGATCGGCCCGGCCAGCGCAAGCTTTATCGAGCGCGGCATGGCGCGCGCGCGCGACGCCGGCGCGCAATTGATCGTGCTGGAAATGGACACCCCGGGCGGGCTGGACCTGTCGATGCGCGAGATCATCCAGGGCATCCTGGCCTCGCCGGTACCGGTGGCGAGCTACGTCTATCCGGGCGGCGCGCGCGCGGCCAGCGCCGGCACCTACATCCTCTACGCCAGCCACATCGCCGCGATGGCGCCCGGCACCAACCTGGGCGCGGCCAGCCCGGTGCAGATCGGCATCGGCGGGCCGCAAAAGCCGGAGGCGGCCCCAGCCTCGGCCCCTGCCGGCGCGCCGCCGCAGGACACCATGGAGCGCAAGCAGATGCACGACGCCTCGGCCTATATCCGCGGCCTGGCGCAATTGCGCGGGCGCAATGCCGAGTGGGGCGAGCGCGCGGTGCGCGAGGCGGTCAGCCTGTCGGCCAGCGAGGCGGTCGCGCAGAAGGTCGCGGACCTGATCGCGCCCGACCTGCCTGCGCTGCTGCGCGCCGTGGACGGCAAGCACATCCAGGCCGCCGGCGTGGACCGCGTGCTGCGCACGGCGCACGCGCCGGTGCAGGTGCTGGAGCCGGACTGGCGCGACAGCTTCCTGGAGGTCATCACCGATCCCAGCGTGGCGCTGATCCTGATGATGGCCGGCATCTACGGCCTGATCTTCGAGTTCTCCACGCCGGGCATGGTGGTGCCCGGCATTGGCGGCGCGATCTGCCTGCTGCTGGCGCTGTTCGCGCTGCATATGCTGCCTGTCAGCTACGCGGGCCTGGGGCTGATCGCACTGGGCATCGGCTGCATGGTGGCGGAGCTATACCTGCCCACCTTTGGCGCGCTGGGCGTGGGCGGCATCATCGCCTTCATCTTCGGGGCGGTGATGCTGATCGATACGAATGTGCCCGGCTTCGGCATTCCGCTATGGCTGATCGGCAGCCTGGCGCTGGCCAGCGCGGTGTTCCTGTTCGCCGTCTGGACGCTGCTCTGGCGCGCGCGGCGCATGCCCGCGATCAACGGCGGCGATGCGATGATCGGCACGCCCGGCGTGATCCTGGACGATCTCCAGGAGGACGGCTGGGCCGAGGTGCGCGGCGAGCGCTGGCGGGTACATAGCGTGCGGCCGCTAGCGCGCGGCGAGCCGGTGCTGGTCATCGGGCGCAATGGGCTGCTGCTCGAAGTGCGCGCCCTCCATGCCTCTGGAACGACTGCCGGCCCGATTCCCCCATCCACCCAAGGAGCATGATCATGGCATTTGGATTCAGCGCAGGCGGTCTGGTCTTCATCATTGCCTTGCTCATCGTTTCCTCGATCCGCGTGCTGCGCGAGTACGAACGCGGCGTGGTGTTCATGCTGGGACGCTTCTGGAAGGTGAAAGGGCCAGGGCTGGTGATCCTGATCCCGGCGGTGCAGCAGATGGTGCGCGTGGACTTGCGCACGGTGGTGATGGACGTGCCGCCGCAAGACGTGATCTCGCGCGACAACGTGTCGGTAAAGGTGAATGCGGTGGTGTATTTCCGCGTGATCGACCCGGAGCGCGCCATCATCCAGGTGGCGAACTTCCTCGAGGCCACCAGCCAGCTGGCGCAGACCACCTTGCGCTCGGTGCTGGGCAAGCATGAGCTCGACGAGATGCTGGCCGAGCGCGAGCAGCTCAACATCGACATCCAGAAAGCGCTCGATGCCCAGACCGATAGCTGGGGCATCAAGGTCTCCAACGTGGAGATCAAGCACGTCGACCTCAACGAAACGATGATCCGCGCCATCGCGCGCCAGGCCGAGGCCGAACGCGAACGGCGCGCCAAGGTCATTCATGCCGAGGGCGAGTTGCAGGCCTCGGTGAAACTGCTGGAAGCCGCGCAAATGCTGGCAAGGGAACCCCAGGCGATGCAACTGCGTTATCTGCAGACGCTGACGCAGATTGCCGGGGACAAGAGCTCGACGATCGTGTTTCCGCTGCCCATCGACATCCTGACGCTGATAGGAAAGCTAAGCCGCGAACAGACGTGAAAAAAGGCGCCAAGGCGCCTTTTGGATGCTACGGGGGGATGCAGACTCCTGCCGGTTTGCTCCCCTCTCCCCCTGAGGGGAGAGGGAGAGACAGCCGTCGTCATGGCACGCGGTTTTGGCCCGTTCCTCGGCTTCGGCGAATGCCTCAGATCTGCCTCAAACCTTGCCCGCGACCCACTCGCCGACGCCAGCCAGCGCCTTCGGCAGGTTGGCCGGCTCCGTGCCGCCAGCTTGCGCCATGTCCGGACGGCCGCCGCCCTTGCCGCCAACCTGCTGCGCGACAAAGTTGACCAGCTCGCCGGCCTTGACCTTGGCGGTGGCATCGGCGGTCACACCAGCGATCAGGCTGACCTTGCCGTCGGCCACTGCGCCCAGCACGATGGCCGCAGTGCCCAGCTTGTCCTTGAGCTTGTCCATGGTCTCGCGCAGCGTCTTGACGTCGGCGCCGTCGAGCTGTGCGGCCAGCACCTTGATGCCCTTGACGTCGATGGCCTGCGCCGCCAGCTCGTCGCCCTGCGAGGCAGCCAGCTTGCTCTTGAGGCGCTCCAGTTCCTTCTCCAGCGCGCGCACTTGCTCCTGCACCTGCCCGATACGCGGCACCAGTTCGGACGGCTGCGCCTTGAGCGCGGCGGCGGCTTCGTTCAGCTTGGCGTCCAGTGCTTGCAGGTAATGCAGCGCGTTGTCGCCGGTGATGGCTTCGACGCGGCGGATGCCCGCTGCCACGCCGCTTTCCACCACGATCTTGAACACGCCGATATCGCCGGTGCGGGTCACGTGGGTGCCGCCGCACAGTTCCTTGGAACTGCCGATCGACAGCACGCGCACGTCGTCGGCGTACTTCTCGCCGAACAGCGCCATCGCGCCGCTCTTGACCGCGTCGTCGAAGGGCATGACTTCAGCACCGGTGGCTGCGTTGTGCAGGATCTCGGCGTTGACGATTTCCTCGACGCGACGGATCTGCTCGTCGGTCATCGGCGCGTTGTGCGAGAAGTCAAAGCGGGTCTTGTCCGCGTCGACCAGCGAGCCCTTCTGCTGCACGTGGCTGCCCAGCACTTCACGCAATGCCTTGTGCATCAGGTGGGTGGCCGAGTGGTTGCGCACGGTGCGCGCGCGGCGTTGCGCGTCCACCTGCGCGGTGACGCTGTCGCCCACCTTGAGCGCGCCGCCCGCCAGCGTGCCCTGGTGGCCGAACACATCGGCCTGCACCTTGGTGGTATCGACCACGCTGAATACTGCGCTGCCGCTCTTCAGCTCGCCCTGGTCGCCGGCCTGGCCGCCGGACTCGGCGTAGAACGGCGTGTTATCCAGCACGATCACGCCGGTCTGGCCGGGCTGCATCGTGTCGACGGCTGCGCCGTCCACATACAGCGCGGTGATCTTCGCACCGTCCACGCCCAGCTTCTCGTAGCCGTGGAAGGTGGTCTTGTCGCCCTTGTACTCCAGGCCGGCCGCCATCTTGAACTTGCCGGCGGCGCGGGCCTGCTCGCGCTGGCGGTTCATGGCCGCGTCGAAGGCGGCTTCGTCCACCGTCATTTCCTGCTCACGGCACACGTCCTGCGTCAGGTCCAGCGGGAAGCCAAAGGTGTCGTGCAGCTTGAAGGCCAGTTCGCCGTCGAGCACGGTGCCGCCCTTGGCCTTGACGTCGGCCAGTGCCGCGTCAAGGATGGACATGCCGTTCTCGATGGTTTCGAAGAAGCGCTCCTCTTCGGCCTTGAGCACTTCCACGACGCGCGATTCGGCGTCGGACAGTTCCGGATAGGCTTGGCCCATCTGACCCACCAGATCGCCCACCAGCTTGTGGAAGAACGGGGTCTTGCGGCCCAGCTTGTAACCGTGGCGGATGGCGCGGCGGATGATACGGCGCAGCACGTAGCCGCGGCCTTCATTGCCGGGGATCACACCGTCGACGATCAGGAAGGAGCACGCGCGGATGTGGTCGGCGATGACCTTCAGCGAGTTGTTGTTGAGATCGGTGGTGCCGGTCTCGCGCGCGGCGCCCTTGATCAGTGCCTGGAACAGGTCGATCTCATAGTTGCTGTGCACGTGCTGCAGCACCGCGGCGATGCGCTCCAGGCCCATGCCGGTGTCGACGCAGGGCTTGGGCAGGCGCGGCATATTGCCTTGCTCGTCCCGGTTGAACTGCATGAACACCAGGTTCCAGATTTCGATGTAGCGGTCGCCGTCTTCCTCGGGAGATCCCGGGGGGCCGCCCCACACGTCAGGGCCGTGGTCGTAGAAGATTTCCGAGCACGGGCCGCAGGGGCCGGTGTCGGCCATCTGCCAGAAGTTGTCGGAGGCGTAGCGCGCGCCCTTGTTGTCGCCGATGCGCACGATGCGCTCGGGCGGCACGCCGACTTCCTTGGCCCAGATGTCATAGGCTTCGTCATCTTCCGCGTACACCGTGACCCACAGCTTATCGGCAGGCAGCTGGTAGACCTTGGTCAGCAGCTCCCACGCGTACTGGATCGCCTCGCGCTTGAAATAGTCGCCAAACGAGAAGTTGCCGAGCATTTCAAAGAAGGTGTGGTGACGCGCGGTGTAACCCACGTTCTCCAGGTCGTTGTGCTTGCCGCCGGCGCGCACCGAGCGCTGCGACGAGGTCGCGCGGGTGTACGGGCGCTTGTCGGTGCCCAGGAACACGTCCTTGAACTGCACCATGCCGGAGTTGGTAAACAGCAACGTCGGATCGTTCCCCGGCACCAGGCTGGACGAGCGGACCACGGTATGGCCCTTCGATTCGAAGTACTGCAGGAACTTGCTGCGGATGTCGGAGACTTTCATGTTCTGGGCAAGGGCGTCCCACGTCGTGGCAGGGCGCTGTCGGTCAAGATGGTTTTGCAAACCGTTGATTATACGGGGAAGCCTGACCGTGCGGCATTCCGCCAGGGATTCGCCTTGCGCCGCCCGCAACACCGCGCCCCGCCGCGATCCGGGCCGGCCGCGATGTGCTCCCGGCGGCCTGCCGGTGGTAAAGTGCTGGCTGTCCCAGCCGGACGCCCCCGAGCCTGGTTTCGCGCCAGCCTCCGATTGCCCTGCAAGCCGCCACCCAGACCAGACGGCGGGGCCGCCCGGCCTTCCCTCGCCCACCCCTTGCCGGATCCGCAATACACCCCATGGGAGCTTTAAGCCACCTCCGCGTCCTCGACCTGACCCGCGTTCTCGCCGGGCCATGGTGCGCCCAGAACCTTGCCGACWTCGGCGCCGACGTGATCAAGATCGAGCGCCCCGGCGCCGGCGACGATACCCGCACCTGGGGCCCGCCCTGGCTGCAGGACGGCGAAGGCCGCGATACCGCGGAAGCTGCCTATTACCTGGCCGCCAACCGCAACAAGCGCTCGGTGACCTGCGATATCAGCACGCCCGAGGGCCAGGAACTGGTGCGCGCGCTGGCCGCCCAGAGCGATGTGGTGCTGGAAAACTACAAGGTCGGCCAACTGAAGAAGTACGGGCTGGACTACGACTCCCTCAAGGCGATCAAACCGGGCCTGATCTATTGCTCGGTGACCGGCTTCGGCCAGACCGGCCCCTACGCGGCGCGCCCGGGCTACGACTTCATCATCCAGGGCATGGGCGGCTTCATGAGCCTGACCGGCGAGCGCGACGACCTGCCCGGCGGCGGCCCGCAGAAGGCCGGCGTGGCCATCTCCGACCTGATGACCGGGCAGTACGCCACCATCGCCGTGCTGGCCGCGCTGGCCCACCGCGAGCGAACGGGCGAAGGCCAATACATCGACATGGCCCTGCTCGACGTGCAGGTAGCCATGCTGGCCAACATGAACACCAACTACCTGGCCAGCGGCGAAGCGCCCAGGCGCTGGGGCAACGCGCACCCCAATATCGTCCCCTACCAGACCTTCCAGGCCGCCGACGGCTGGATCATCGTGGCGGTGGGCAACGACGGCCAGTTCCGCAAGTTCGTCGTTGCCGGCGGACGCCCCGAACTGGCCGACGACCCGCGCTTCGCCACCAACCCGCAGCGGGTTGCGCATCGCGATGTGCTGGTGCCGATCATCGCCGACATGGTCAAGCCGCGCACCCGCGCCCAGTGGATCCTCGACCTGGAAGCCGCCGGCGTGCCGTGCGGCCCGATCAACACGCTGGACGACGTGTTCGAGGATGCCCAGGTCAAGGCGCGCGGCCTGCGCGTGGACCTACCGCACCCGAGCGCCGGCGAGGTCAAGCTGGTGGGCAGCCCGATCAAGATGAGCGCGACGCCGCCCGAGGCCGTGCGCCACCCGCCGCTGCTGGGCGAGCACACCGACGCGGTGCTTGGCGACATGCTGGGCTACACGCCGGAGCAGATTGCCGCGCTGCGCGCCAAGGGCGTGCTGTAGGGTACTTGCCGCTGCGTGCCTGCAGTGGCGGCGCGCGGGCGGCAAGCCGAAGCTCGTTGTCGTTGCCTTCGTTGTTGCTGTCGTTGTTGCCATAGCCGTTGCCGTAGCGAAAAAAGCAAGAACCCTGACCCCGCGCGCGCCGGCGTACGGCGCATGCCTAACCACAAAAGGAGTTTGGATGCTGACCGACGCCCTGCTGGCCTTCCTGCACTACACCTTCATCTTCCTGCTGATCGCCTTGATGACCGCCGAAGCGGTCGTGCTGCGCCCCGGCATGACGCCGCCCGTGCTCAAACGCCTGTCGATCTACGACCTGCTCTACTTCCTCACTGCCATGGCGGTGCTGGCAACCGGCTTGCTGCGGCTGTTCTACGGCGCCAAGGGTGCACAGTTCTACCTGCACAACCCGTGGTTCCACGCCAAGATCACCGTGTTCGTGGTGATCGCCCTGTGCTCGCTGCCGCCCACCTTCGCCATCCAGCGGTGGCGCCGCCAGGCGCGCAGCCTGCCGGACTTCGTGCCCATGCCCGCCGAACTGAAGTCCGCGCGGCGCTGGGTCATGATCCAGGCCCACCTGCTGATCCTGCTGCCGCTGTGCGCGGTGATGATGGCGCGCGGCATCGGCATGAAATAGGCCGCAGCGCCTGGCGCACCCAGATTCCCAATCCAACCCGACGCATCTCCATGCTCAAGAAGAAACTCGCCGCGGCATTGCTCGCCGCCGCCCTGCCCGCTATCGGCACCTTTATCGCCTTTGGCACCGTTATCGCCTTTAGCGCCACGCCGGCCGCCGCAGCGGCCGCCTACCCGACCAAGCCGCTCAAGTTCGTCGTGCCCTACCCGGCCGGCGGCCCGCTGGACACGGTGGCGCGCGCCATCGGCGACAAGCTCAAGGACAGCCTGGGCCAGCCCGTGGTGGTGGAAAACCGCCCGGGCGCCGGCGGCAATATCGGCGCCGACTACGTGGCCAAGCAGCCGGCCGACGGCTACACCATCGTGATGGGCGCCGTGGCCACCCACGCCATCAACCCCAGCCTCTTCGCCAAGATGCCGTACGACCCGGTGAAGGACTTCAGCCCGATCACGCTGGTGGCCGACGTGCCCAACGTACTCGTCATGCACCCCGGCAAGGCCGCCGAGCTGCATATCAGCAATGTGCGTGAACTGGTGGAATACGCGCGCAAGAACCCCGGCAAGCTGGACTACGCTTCGGGTGGCAACGGCAGCGCRGGACATCTGTCGGGCGAGCTGTTCAAGAGCATGGCCAAGGTCAGCATGGTCCACATCCCGTACAACGGCGCCTCGCCCGCGCAGCTGTCGGTGCTGTCCGGCCAGACCGACATGATCTTCGATAACCTCGCCTCCGCCTCGGCCAACATCAAKGCCGGCAAGCTCAAGGCGTTCGCCGTCACCACCGCCACCCGCGCCGCCGCCCTGCCCGAACTGCCCACGATCGCCGAAGCCGGCAAGGGGCTCGGCCTGGAAGGCTTCGACATCTCCACGTGGTTCGGCGTGTTCGCCCCGGCCAACACCCCGAAAGAGATCGTCGAGCGCCTCAACCACGAGATCGTGGCCATTCTCAAGACCGACGACATGAAGGCAAAGCTGGCCCGCATCGGCGCCCAGCCGGCACCGACCACGCCGGAGCAGTTCGGCGCACTGGTGCAGCGCGAGCTGAAGAAGTACGCGCGGATCGTGAAGGTGTCGGGCGCGAAGGTGGATTGATATACCAACGGTTGTAGCCGTGTGACCCGCCCCCGGGCGGGGAACACCCCGGCGCGATGCAAAGCGAGCCGTGAAGGTTTGAATCTCCCGTTATGCGGCGAGGAATCTTTCGCCGCATCCGGGTCGCCTTCTTTGCCTACTTTCTTGGCGAGACAAGAAAGTAGGTCGCCGCCCCGCAGGGGTGGTGAAACTGCAGTTGCAGTTGCAGTTGCAGCTAAGCCCTTGAATCTGAAGCTGATTTATCCGCTGCAGTTACAGCCGCCACATCAAGACTCCCCATCCCGCGGCAACAACAACCCCACCTGAATAATCCGCGGCCCATCCATCCGCGTCACCGTCAGCTTCAGCCCGGCGATCTCCACGGCGTCACCCTCTACTGGTGGTGATGTAAAGGCCTCCTGCATAGCGGCTTCCAGCGTCCGTTGCGCCTCGGCAGGGCTCAACTCCCGCGTCCCATAAAGCCCCGCCACATCCCGCAGCATGGCCTCCCCGGACAGCAGGAAATCATGGCTAGCCTTGCCCCAGGCAGGTGCCGGCCCAGGCCGATGGAACAACAGCGCCAGCATCGGCACGCTGGTCCCCGGCGCCAGGATCGACACCATATCCCCAGCCCGCAGCACGGTCTGGCCGGGCGCAGCCAGCGCTTCGTCCCGCACCACGGTCAGCAGCCGGCAACGGGGCGGCAATTCGAGCTGGTCGGCGCGCAGGCTCTCCGCCGGCGAATCGGCCTCGACCCTGAACTGCATCACCTCCAGCGCAGGCGYATGGGTGCCCTGCAACCGCGAGCGGGCCAGCGGCTCCGGATAGGCGGGACGCAGCACGCGCGCCAGCCGCGCCGCCAGCGGCACGGTGGTGCCCTGCAGCAGCAGGCTGGTCAGCACCACCGCAAAGGCGATGCGAAACAGCAAGCCAGAATCCGGCATGCCCTGCAGCATGGGAAACAGCGCCAGCACGATAGGCACCGCCCCACGCAAGCCCATCCAGGCCACGAAGCCCTTCTCCCGGGCACTGAAGCGAAACGGCAGCAGCGCCAGCCAGACCGCCGCCGGGCGCGCCACCAGCATCAGGAATGCCGCCACCGCCACCGCCGGCAGCGCCACTTCCCAGATCCGGTGCGGCGCCACCAGCAGGCCAAGCAGCAGGAACATCACGGACTGCGACAGCCAGGCCATGCCGTCCATCGCCCGCATGGTGTCGGGACCTACCGCGCGGTCGCGGTTGCCCACCAGGATGCCGGTCAGGTAGACGGCCAGGAAGCCGCTGCCGCCCGCCGTCTGCACGATGGCGAACACCATGGCGCCGCCCGAGCACAGCAGGATGGCCTGCAGGCCTTCGGCCACGCGGATGCGCTCCATCACGTTGGCCATGCAGTAGCCCAGGCCCAACCCGAGCAATCCGCCGACCCCGAACTGCACCACCAGGCGCCACAACAGCGCGCCGGGGCTCAGGCCCGCGGGCGCGGCAATCCAGTCGATCAGGGTGAGGGTCAGGAAGATGGCCATCGGGTCGTTGATGCCGGATTCGATCTCCAGCACACTCGCCACCCGCTCCTTGAGCCGGATGCCGCTGGTATTGAGCAGCGAGAACACCGCCGCCGCATCGGTCGAGCCGACGATGGCGCCCAGCAGCAGGCCCAGCTTCCAGTCGATCTCCAGCACCCAGGCGGCAAACAGGCCCACCAGCCCGGTCGTGACCAGCACGCCGACGGTCGCCAGCGACAGCGAGGGTTTCAGCGCCACCCGGAAGGTGGCCAGCCGGGTGCGCAAGCCGCCATCGAGCAGGATCACCGCCAGCGCGAGGTTGCCGACCAGGAAGCTCAGCCAGGTATTGGAGAAGCGGATGCCGCCGGGGCCATCCACCCCGGCCAGCATGCCGACCGATAAAAAGACGAGCAGGAAGGGCACGCCCACGCGCGCCGAGAAGGCGCCCACCACAATGCCCAGCGACATCACGACGGCGCCGATCAGGATGACATGGTCAATGCTTTCCAAAACGGCTTTCCCTTTTCACTTTTCACTTTCCATGCCGTGCCGCATCGGCCACAAGCTGCGGACGCTTCGGCAACGGCAGTGCAGCCAGCGATGATAGCGCAGCCCTATGACCACTCTGCCGCGGGGCGCGTGAAGCAGCACCCGGCAACGGAGCAAGCGGGCCCTGGATGTCTCCTAGGGAGATACCCGCAGATTGACCATTTTTGCAGACATCTGAAAGGTAGCTGAAAGGTCTTCCCCTTAATTTCCTCCCTGCCAGCGGCGGGACGGTTGCGCGCGCGTTTTTGACGCACCGCAACATCCATCGCCGCACGGATTTCAAGCAGTTTTTTCGAGGAGAATCATTTTGCGCATTCGTAGCCAAAAGGACTTTGCCTCCGGCCTGATGTTCATCCTGGTCGGATTCAGCTTTTCCTGGGTCGCACGCGGGTATTCCATGGGTACAGCCGCGAAGATGGGCYCCGGGTATTTCCCGTTCTGGCTCGGCATCGTGCTCGCCTTGCTGGGCGCGCTCGTGCTGTGGAGTTCCCTGTCCGCCAAGAAGGAAGAAGACCAGCTCGCACGCTGGGACATCAAGACCTTGCTGTGGATCCTGGGCTCGGTGGTGCTGTTCGGCCTGATGCTCAAGCCGCTGGGCATGGTGCTGTCGGTGCTGGTGCTGGTGCTGGTGTCGTCGATGGCCAGCCATGAATTCAGCTGGAAGGGTGCCGTTGTCAACGCCATCGTCCTGGTGATCATCAGCCTGGGCGCCTTCGTCTACGGCATCAATCTTCAGATGCCGGTGTGGCCGGCATTCTTGGCAGGATAAGGAGACGGCCATATGGAACTACTAGCCAACCTGGGCCTGGGCTTTTCGACCGCCCTGACCCTGCAAAACCTCGCCTACGCCTTCCTGGGCTGCGTGCTGGGCACCCTGATCGGCGTGCTGCCGGGCCTGGGGCCTCTGGCCACCATCGCCATGCTGCTGCCGGTGACCTACACGCTGCCGCCGGTGGCCGCGCTCATCATGCTGGCCGGTATTTATTACGGCGCCCAGTACGGTGGCTCGACCACCGCCATTCTGGTCAACCTGCCGGGTGAATCGTCGTCGGTGGTGACTACCATCGATGGCTACCAGATGGCCAGGCGAGGGC
>NZ_JBFTSF010000019.1:0-42781 GCF_056399905.1 Cupriavidus sp. 01L46 | reverse complement strand
CTGCACACCATGCTGCTCGAAGTGCGGCCCTCCAATGTGGGCGCCATCGAGCTGTACCGTCAGGCAGGTTTCGCCGAGATCGGCCGGCGCAAGGGCTATTACCCCGCAGCCGGCCAGACGCGCGAGGATGCGCTTGTGCTGCGCCGCGCGTGGGCACCCACGGAGGCCACGCCATGAGCCGCCGCGCCAGGTTCCTCGAAGTGCTCGGCATTGCCGATGAATGGGTGCTGCGCCGCGCGCCAGCCCTGCCGGAGGCGGGCGAGCCAGCCGCCATGGCGGGGCTCGCCGCCCCGAGCGCCGAAGATCCCGCCGTCAACGACGACACCGCTTTGCGCGAAGTGGCCCAGGCCGCCGTGACGCTTGCCGCCGTGGCCGACGCCGGTGTGGACGAAGCCCCGGCCGAAGCCGCTGTCGCGTGCACGCCGCCAGAGCTTGCGGCGGCGGTGGCGGATACCGCCACGCGCGAAGCCGTGATTGCGCGCCTGGACTGGGCCGCGCTTGCGCAGCGGGTCTCCGGTTGCACCGATTGCCAGTTGTGCGACGGCCGCACCCAGACCGTGTTCGGCGTGGGCGACCGCCAGGCCGAATGGATGCTGGTCGGCGAAGCCCCGGGCGAAAACGAGGACCTGCAAGGCGAGCCCTTCGTGGGCCAGGCCGGCAAGCTGCTCGACAACATGCTGGCGGCCGTCGGCCTGGCACGCGGGCGCAACGTGTTTATCGCCAACGTGCTGAAGTGCCGCCCGCCCGGCAACCGCAATCCCGAGCCGGAGGAGGTCGCCCAGTGCGAGCCTTACCTGCGCCGGCAGATCGCGCTGATCCAGCCCAAGCTGATCGTGGTGCTGGGGCGCTTTGCCGCCCAGTCCCTGCTGCGCACCACCACGCCGATCGGCAAGTTGCGTGGCACCGTCCACAGCTACGAAGGCATTCCGGTGGTGGTGACCTACCACCCGGCCTACCTGTTGCGCACCTTGTCCGACAAGGCGCGTGCCTGGGAAGACCTGTGCCTGGCCCGCGAGGTACATGCCCGTGCGGGAGCCAAGGCCTGAGTTCACGCTGAGCCCCGGCGGCGCCATCGAGATGGCGCCGCTCTKGCGCCATGCCGTCTCGCAGCGCCTGCGCGAGCTCGCCTGGTGCTCGCTGTCGCCTCCGCTGCTGGCCTTCCTGCCGACGGACGACGCAGGCAACGCCATCATCAATGGCAACGCCCCCGGGCATTCGCAAGCGGCGCTCGCGCGCTGGCCGGAAGGCGCGCTGGCCGCCTGGCAGCGTTGGCTGCCCGCCGCCGACCCCGCCGCGCTGCCCCCCACCATTGCCGAACTTGCCGCGGGCCTGGAGCAGCAACGCGTGCGTGGCCCGTCGCCCGCGCCCAGCCTGAGGCTGGGCCGGCATGCGGAGCGCCTGCTGCAATTCACGCTGGAACACGCCCAGGGGCTGGAGCTGCTTGCGGCGAACCTGCCGGTGCGCCGTGCCGGCGCGCATGGTGTGCAGACGCTGGGCGAGCTCGATTTCGTCTGGCGCGACATGGCCAGCGGTGCCACCGTGCACTGGGAGATGGCGGCCAAGTTCTACCTGCTGGTCGAGCCTGCGGCGGACGGCGCGCCCCGCGGCGGCGGGCCCGGCGCTGCCGTGCTGGACCGCCATTGCTTCGTCGGCCCCAACCTGGTGGACCGCCTGGGCGACAAGCTCGAACATATCGTGCGCAGGCAACTGCCGCTGTCGCGAACCCCCGAGGCCCTGGCGCTGCTGGGCCGTCCCGTCGACCGCAGCGAGGTCTATCTGCTCGGCTGGCTGTTCTACCGGGACGGTGTGGTGCCGCTAGCCATCGACAGCCTGGGCATAGCGCCGGATCACCTGCACGGATGGTGGTCCACCTTGCCGGACTGGCTGGACTGGGCTGGCAAGCGCGAAGGCTCGCGCTGGTACCGGCTGCCGCGCTCGGCGTGGATGGCGCCGGCCAGGGTGGCGCAAGCGCACACGGAAACCGCCGAGGCGATTCATGAGGCACTGGCGCAGCGTTTTGCGGAGACGCATCACGAGAAGAATTGGCGCCGGGAAGCGCCGGTGATGCTGTGCGAGGTAGAGCCGGCGGGGCAGCCTGGTGTGTGGCGCGAGCGTACCCGCGGGTTTGTGGTGCCGCCGGGCTGGGAGGAGCGGGCGCGCGAGCGCATCGCCAGGCCGGTGGGTTGAACTGGCCTGTGGCGAAAGCGCCGCTTAGTGGTGCTTGTCCTCGCCGATCATGGCGAGCGAATTGAAGTTGCGCACGTTGTAGCGGTGCTGGCGCATCACCAGCAGCATGGTGGCACACACGAAGATGCCGAAGGCCACGATGACAATGCCGATCGGCACATTGAGCTTGATCAGCAGCGCGTACAGGCACAGCATCAGCAGCACCGAGACGTTCTCGTTGAAGTTCTGCACGGCGATCGAATGGCCGGCCGACAGCAGGACGTGCCCGCGGTGTTGCAGCAGCGCGTTCATCGGCACCACGAAGTAGCCGGACATGCCTCCCACCAGCATCAGGAAGACGTAGGCGATTGCCATGTACAGCGGCATGTGCATGCCGAGCACATCCAGCGAAATCTCGGGCAGGCTGTTCTTGGTGTAGAAGGCCATCAGCATCACCACCACACCCATCGCCACGCCAAACGGCAGCACCGACAGCGACTTGCGCAAGGGGATGCGCATGGCCGCCATGATCGCGCCGACCGCCACGCCCACCGCCACCACCGCTTGCAGCAGGGCGCCTTGCGACAGGTTCAGGCCGAGCGATTTTTCCGCCCATTTCAGCACGATGAACTGCAAGGTGGCGCCGGCGCCCCAGAACAGCGTGGTCACGGCCAGCGAGATCTGACCGAGCTTGTCGCGCCACAGGGCGGTAAAGCAATCAGCGAACTCGGCGATCAGCTTGATCGGGTTCTTTTCCTGCTGAGGGTAGCGGGCGCCCGTCTCGGGGATGAACAGGTTGAACACGGCTGCGATCACGTAGAACAGCATGATCACCACCATGGCGGCCTCGGCCGGGGTGTTGATGCCGGTGTTGACGTAGGGAACGTCGATACCGAGCAGAAGTTGCGAAATGTGCACCGAGATCAGCGCTCCGCCCACCACCGTGCCCAGGATGATCGAGCACACCGTCAGGCCTTCAATCCAGCCATTGGCGGCGACCAGTTTCTCGGGCGGCAGCAGTTCGGTGAGGATGCCGTACTTGGCGGGCGAGTATGCCGCTGCGCCGAACCCGACGATGCCGTAGGCCAGCAGCGGGTGCAACCCGAACATCATGATGGCGCACCCCGCAATCTTGATGGTGTTGGTGATGAACATCACCTTGCCCTTGGGCATCGAGTCGGCGAAGGCGCCCACGAAGGCAGCCAGCACGACGTAGGACAGCACGAAGAACAATTTGAGCAGCGGCGTCATCCACTGTGGGGAGTGCAGCTCGGTCAGAAGGGCGATAGCGGCGATGAGGAGCGCATTGTCGGCCAGCGAGGAGAAGAACTGCGCGGCCATGATGGTATAAAAACCCTTCTTCATACTTTGGACTCTGTCTCCATCGCTATCTCCGTACATGTCAGGCAGCAGCGCGCCGCTGGGCGCTGTGATTGCCTGTAGGGAACCTGGGCCCGTGTCGTTGTCAAAGTGATGCCTGGGCCAGTCTTGGGATTGCTGCGCAGCTTGCCTGACCGTGTTCGACATATTGCATCACTTTTAAAACATGGCCGGAACGTCCGGCTTTATAACACGAAAATAAGGCGATTCCGAGCTTCCACGGGCCGCCGGTTGGACAGCGCAAGCGCGCAGCGATTCCCTAAATGTTTGCCCTAATGTGTTCAAATAACGTCCGTGCGACGCGCTGCGCGTACCGGGTCTTCCCGGATATGGTGCATCCAGGCGGCGGGAGTGGTCCGGCCAGACAGCCAGGACCCCCGCCGATCCGCCGCGCCGCAAGCCACTAGAAGCAGTAGAAAGCACTAGAAAGTACTAGAAGCGATCCCATGCCAAGACCCATTCACGCCGTCATTCATCAACCGGCCCTGGCCAACAACCTGGACGTAGTGCGTCGTTGCGCACCCCAGTCGCGCGTCTGGGCCGTGATCAAGGCCAACGCCTACGGCCACGGCATCCGCCGGGCATTCGCCGGCCTGCGCGCCGCMGACGGCTTCGGCCTGCTCGACCTGAACGAAGCCGTGCTGCTGCGCGATCTGGGCTGGCAAGGCCCGATCCTGCTGCTAGAGGGTTTCTTCCAGCCGCAGGACGTGCCCTTGCTGGAGCAGTACCGCCTCACCACCGTGGTGCATTGCGAGGAGCAACTGCGCATGCTGGAAGTGGCGCGTCCCAAGGGGCCGCTGGGCATCCAGCTCAAGCTCAACACCGGCATGAACCGGCTGGGCTTCCGCCCGGAGCAGTACCKCACGGCCTGGGAGCGTGCGCGAACCCTGCCATGTGTGGGCAGCATTGTGCATATGACCCATTTCTCGGACGCCGACAGCGCGCGCGGCGTCGCGCATCAGCTGGAAGTCTTCGACGCCACCACCGCCAACCTGCCGGGCGAGGCCAGCTTGTCCAACTCGGCCGCCACGCTGTGGCATCCCCAGGCCCATCGCGCCTGGGTCCGTCCCGGCGTGGTGCTGTACGGTGCCTCGCCCACGGGCGTCGCGGCCGATGTAGCCAGCTTTGGACTGCAGCCGGCCATGTCGCTGCACAGCGAGCTGATTTCGGTGCAGGACCTGCAGCCGGGTGATACCGTCGGCTATGGCTCGCTGTTCACGGCCGAGCGGCCGATGCGCATCGGCGTGGTGGCCTGCGGCTATGCCGACGGCTATCCGCGCCACGCGGCAGGATGGGGCGACAAGCCGGCGCCGGTGCTGGTCGACGGCGTGCGCACCCGTCTGGTGGGGCGGGTCTCCATGGACATGATCTGTGTCGACCTGACGCCTTGCCCGAAGGCCAAGGTGGGCAGCGCCGTGACGCTGTGGGGCCAGGGCTTGCCGATCGACGACGTCGCCGTGGCCAGCGGCACCGTGGGCTACGAACTGATGTGCGCGCTGGCGCCCCGGGTGCCCGTCACCGTGGCGACCCTCACTGCGCCGGAGCAGCCTGCGCTGTGACCTGAGCGGCCATGCAGGGCGGGGCGTTCGTCCCGGCCCAGGGGATCGATCCCGCGCCMCCGCCATTGCCTTGCGCATCCTCTTCAGCATCCCTTTCAGCATCGTTTTCAGCCTCCCCTAGGACCTCAGTTGGCCAAGCCCAAGAACGTCTATACCTGCACCGAGTGCGGCGGCACCTCGCCGCGCTGGCAAGGCCAGTGCCCCCAGTGCCAGCAATGKAACACGCTGGTGGAGACCGTGGCGGAAACCCCGTCGACCAAGCGCTTCCAGCCGCTGGCGGCCTCGGCCATGGTGCAGCGCCTGTCCGAGATCGACGCCGCCGACGTGCCACGCTTTTCCAGCGGCATCGAGGAGTTCGACCGCGTGCTCGGCGGCGGCCTGGTGTCGGGCGGGGTGGTGCTGATTGGTGGCGATCCCGGCATCGGCAAGTCCACCTTGCTGCTGCAAGCTCTTGCCAACTTGTCCGCGCAGCGCCGCGTGCTGTACGTCAGCGGCGAGGAGTCCGGCGCGCAGATCGCACTGCGGGCGCAGCGCCTGGGCGTGGACAGCCCGCACCTGGCGCTGCTGGCCGAGATCCAGCTCGAGAAGATCCAGGCCACGCTGGAGGTGGAAAAGCCCGAGGTCGCGGTGATCGACTCGATCCAGACCTTGTTCTCGGATGCGCTGACCTCGGCGCCAGGCTCGGTCGCCCAGGTGCGCGAGTGCGCGGCCCAGCTGACGCGGATTGCCAAGAGCACCGGCACCACCATCATCCTGGTCGGCCACGTGACCAAGGACGGCAGCCTGGCCGGCCCGCGCGTGCTGGAGCACATCGTCGATACCGTGCTGTATTTCGAGGGCGACACGCATTCCTCGCACCGCCTGATCCGTGCCTTCAAGAACCGCTTTGGCGCGGTCAACGAGCTGGGCGTATTCGCCATGACCGAGCGCGGCCTGCGCGGGGTCAGCAACCCGTCCGCGCTGTTCCTTTCGCAGCATGAGCAGGTGGTGCCCGGCTCCTGCGTGCTGGTGACGCAGGAGGGCACGCGGCCGCTGCTGGTAGAGGTGCAGGCGCTGGTCGATACCGCGAACGTGCCGAACCCGCGGCGCCTGGCGGTGGGTCTGGAGCAGAACCGGCTGGCGATGTTGCTGGCGGTGCTGCACCGCCATGCCGGCATTGCGTGCTTCGACCAGGACGTCTTCCTCAACGCCGTGGGCGGGGTCAAGATCACCGAGCCGGCGGCCGACCTGGCGGTGCTGTTGGCCATTCACTCCTCCATGCGCAACAAGCCGCTGCCGCGCGGCCTGGTGGTGTTTGGCGAAATCGGCCTGGCCGGCGAGATCCGGCCCAGCCCGCGCGGCCAGGACCGCTTGCGCGAGGCGGCCAAGCTGGGCTTCTCGATAGCGGTGATCCCCAAGGCCAATGCGCCCAAGCAGAAGATCGAGGGCCTGGAAGTGATCGCGGTGGAGCGGCTGGAGCAGGCTATCGACCGGGTTCGGCATATGGAGTGAGGCGTTCAGCCCATTTCTGGTCCATGCCTGGCCCTTTTTTCTGCAACTTTGGGTATATTCCGAGGCACTTTTTTTAATCGGAGTTCATCCATGCGCACTTTCAACATCCGCCGTCACGCCGGCATGCTAGCCGCGATCGGCTGCGGCGCCACGCTGCTCTTGGTGTCGGGCGCCGCCGCCGCGGCCGATGCCAGCAAGGCGTTCTTTAACGCAGCGCTGTGCAAGCCGCCCTACACCACGAAATCCGCCACCGCGCTTTACGAGGCCGCCGAGAAGCTCGCCAAGCCGGATCTGTCCAGGCTGGGCGCGGCCATCTACAAGCTTGCGCAGCCCATCGGGCAGGACGGTTTCCAAAGCGATGAAGTGGTATTCGCCGGTACGTCGGCGGGTGTGCTGGTGCAAGGCCTGCAGGCCGAAGCGCTGGCCGCGCGCTACCAGCTCAAGCAGGAGCCTTCGACGTTGCTGGGCACCGCCACCAAGGGCTTTGCCCGCGCTCTGCCGCCCGCTCAACAGCCCTTGCCTGATCTCGGCACCGTTTCCGTTGTGGCGCGCGAAAGCGCTGCGCTGCCGGGCAAGACGCTGCTGGTCTGCGAGCTCGTCACCCACGCGGATGCGCGGGCGCTCAAAGCCTACGAACGCAGCCGGGCGGAGCAGGGCGCCGCTGCGCGCTGACCCTGGCCCAGGAGAACCGCCCCATGCCCGATCAACGCACTTCGGTAGCGGGCGCGGCTGGCCATGCGCCGGTCGTGCTGGAAACCGCGCGGCTGCGCCTGCGCCAGTGGCGTGAGGCGGATTTCGCACCCTTTGCCGCGCTCAATGCCGATCCTGTGGTGATGGCGTGTTTCCCCGCGCCGCTGGAGCGCGCGGCCAGCGACGCGATGGCGCTGCGCTGCCAGGCGCTGATCGCGCAGCGGGGCTGGGGCTTTTGGGCGGTGGAGCGCAAGGCCGATGGCGCTTTCATCGGCTTTGTCGGCCTGCACGAGCCTGCCGCCGCGTTGCCGTTTTCGCCCTGTGTGGAAATCGGCTGGCGCCTGGCGCAGGCGTACTGGGGGCAGGGCTATGCCTCGGAGGCGGCACAGGCTGCGCTGCGCTTCGGCTTCGAGCAGCTTGGGCTGGCGGAAATCGTCTCGTTCACTGCGCTGCCAAATGCCCGTTCGCGGGCCGTGATGGAGCGCCTGGGCATGGTGGCGGATGGCGCCTTCGAGCACCCGGCGGTCGCGCCGGACAGCCCGCTGCGCAAGCACTGGCTCTACCGCTTGCCGTTGGCGCGCTGGCATGCGTCAATCCGCCGCAAGCAGCGCCTTGCCCATCGCAACGGATTGGGCGGGCGCGATCCGCAAAATAGGTAATAATGTGCCTCGTATTGCGCGCCGGCGCATGTCGCCCGGCCCTTTTCTGCTAGTGAGCCATGCAAGCCAATTCCCGTAGTTTCTTTTTGCTGATCGCCGCGATTTCGTTTGGCCTGGTCGGCTATGCCCTCTACCTGCAGCATGTGGAGGGCTACCAGCCTTGCCCGCTCTGCGTGATGCAGCGCTTTGCCTTCGTCGGCATCGGCCTGTTCTCGCTGCTGGCCGCCATTGCGCAGAACACGCGCAGCCTGTGGCAGGGCCTGGGCATGTTGTCCGGCGTGGCCGGCATCGCGGTGGCGGGCTATCACGTGTCGCTGCTGCTCAACCCCAAGGCCAGCTGCGGCATCGACCCGCTGGAGAACTGGGTCAACCAGTTGCCCACGGCCAAGATCCTGCCGCAGGTGTTCTACTCGGATGGCATGTKCACCACGCCGCTGCCCCCGATCTTCGGCCTGTCGATCCCGGCCTGGTCGCTGATCTGGCTGTTCATCCTGTCCGCCACGCTGGCGGTCGGCATGATCCGGCGCGAGAAGAACTACCGCTGACCTGCCTGGCGCGCACTGGAGCGGCCGGCGCGCGCATCCCGGGGGCTGGCGCCCCCGGCACCCCTCGCACGATCAAACGATCAAACCATCAAACGATCAGCTCGATCTGCTCCTGCAGCTCCAGCCAGCGCTCTTCCAGCGTGTCCAGCTCGCCGCCGACTTCGCCCTGGCGCTTGAGCATCTCCATCAGCTTTGCCTTGTTGGCCTCCGCATAGCTGGCTTCGTCGGCCATGAACGTGTCGATCTCGCTCTTGGCCTGCTGCAACACGGCCATGCGCTTTTCCACCTTTTCCAGCTCCTTGGCCAGCGGCTTGCGCAATTGCGTCAGGCGCTGGCGCTCGTCGGCCTCGGCGCGGCGCTGGTCGCGGCGGTTGGCGATGGAGGTGGCTGGCGTTTCTCCGTCTTCCTGTGAGTGCGCCGCGGTGGCGGCGTTGCGCTTGGCCGCGGCTTGCTTGAGCAGCCAGTCCCGGTAATCGTCCAGGTCGCCGTCAAAGGGCTGTATGGTGCCGTCGGCCACCAGCAGGAACTGGTCGGTGGTGGCGCGCAGCAGGTGCCGGTCGTGGGAGACCACGATTAGCGTGCCTTCGAACTGCGCYAGCGCCATGGTGAGGRCCTCGCGGGTGTCGAGGTCCAGGTGGTTGGTCGGCTCATCCAGCAGCAGCAGGTTGGGCTTTTGCCAGACGATCAGCGACAGCGCCAGGCGCGCCTTCTCGCCGCCGGAGAAGGGCTCGATCGACGCGGTGGCCATTTCGCCGCGGAAGTTGAAGCTGCCGAGGAAGTCGCGCAGTTCCTGCTCGCGGGTGTCCGGCGCGAGCCGGGCCAAGTGCTGCAGTGGCGACTCGTGATCGCGCAGCGTTTCCAGCTGGTGCTGGGCAAAGTAGCCGATCTGCAGGCCCTTGCCCTGGCGCAGCGTGCCGGCCAGCGCTTCCTGCGAGGCGGCCAGCGTCTTGACCAGGGTTGACTTGCCCTGGCCGTTGGCGCCCAGCAGGCCGATGCGCTGGCCGGTCTGGATCGACAGCGTGAGGTTGCGCAGGATGGTCACGGGCGGTGCATCCGGCGCGGGAGCGGGATAGCCGCAGTCCACGCCTTCGAGCACCATCATCGGGTTAGGTGCCGAATCCGGCTCGCGGAACTCGAACGCAAAGCCCGCGGCGATATGCACCGGCGCCAGCCGCTCCATCTTCTCCAGTGCCTTGACCCGGCTCTGCGCCTGGCGTGCCTTGCTGGCCTTGGCCTTGAAGCGGGTGATGAAGGATTCGAGGTGGGCGATTTCCTTTTGCTGGCGCGAGTAGGCGGACTGCTGCAAGGCCATCTGCTGCAGGCGCAGCGTCTCGAACTGGCTGTAGTTGCCGCCGTAGCGGCGCAACTGCTGGTTCTCGATGTGCACGGTGACGTTGCAGATCGCATCGAGGAATTCGCGATCGTGGGAAATCATCACCAGCGTGCCCGGATAGCGTGCCAGCCAGTCTTCCAGCCAGACGATGGCGTCCAGGTCCAGGTGGTTGGTGGGCTCATCGAGCAGCAGCAGGTCGGACGGGCACATCAGCGCCTGCGCCAGGTTCAGCCGCATGCGCCAGCCGCCGGAGAACGAGGCCACCGGCTGCGATACCTGCGCCAGCGTAAAGCCCAGGCCCAGCAGCAGGGCCTCCGCGCGTGCCGGCGCGGTGTAGCCGTCGGCATCGGCAAAGGCGGCGTGGGCTTCGCCCTCGGCGCTGCCATCGCCGCTGGCCTGGGCCGCGGCGATGCGCGTTTCGATGTCGCGCAGCCGGGTATCGCCGTCGATCGTGTACTCCACCGCACTGCGCATTACCGCGGGGGTTTCCTGCGCCACGTGGGCAGTACGCCACTGCGGCGGGATGGCCACGTCGCCGCCGTCCGCCTGCAATTCTCCGCGCAGCATGGCGAACAGGGTCGACTTGCCGCTGCCGTTGGCACCGACAAGGCCGACGCGCTCGCCGGGGTTCAGCGTCACGCTGGTGTGGTCGAACAGCACCTTGGTGCCGCGCTGGAGGACTAGCTGGTCGATTCGGATCACGGGAAGGGAAAGGCTGAAGAGGGCTGCGGGTCTGGGGCGGTTGCCCTTGTAGCTCGAAATCTAACCGGCCCCGGCATGGCACGAGGCAACCCGGCATTGTAGCCGCTTCGTATGGCGGCGCCCCCGGAACGCTCGGCGCATGGCGTATGGCCGTCTTCGTTTTCGATTTACCTAGGTGAAAACCCTTGGGCTGGTAAAACTCTATTTTCATGGCATGGGGTTTGCGTGTAAATTTATTTACATAGATCCGCGCCGGATGAAAACGCTGTTTCCCGCCGCGCGCATCCCCGACCAACCCAATGCACGCGCCATGACCAACGGTAACGGTACCCACGGCTCTGCCGGAAAAAACGGCAGCAACGGTGGCAACGGCGGCGCTTCGATCGCGGAGCGCATCGCCCGCGCCTTGCCCACGCTCACGCCAGCGCACCAGCGCATGGCGGAGTACGTGCTGGGCAACCCGTTCCGCGCCGCCACCATGCGCATCGACGAATTCGCCGATGCCGTGGCGGTGTCGGTGGCCACCGCAAACCGCTTCGCGCGTGCGCTGGGCTTCGAAGGCTTCCCGCAGTTCCGCGCCGAACTGGTGCGCGGTTTCGAGGCAACGCTTGCACCAGTTGAGAAATTGCGCACCGAACTGGCGCGTCCCGCCACGGTGGCCGAAGTGTTTGCCGCGTCGCTGGAGGAGGATGTGCGCAACCTCGAAGCCTCGCGGCGCGCGCTCGATGCCGAGACCTGCGAGCGCGCGGTCGAGGCCATCCTGGCGGCGGAGCGCATCTTCGTGGTGGGCTTCGGCGCCAGCGGCTTCCTGGCGGGGCTGCTGCAGCACGGGCTGGATATGTCCTGCCGCACCGTGATCTCGGTCTCGGGCGCGGGCGGTGCGTCTACCGCGGCGCGCCAGTTGTTCAAGCTGCAGCCGCGCGACCTGCTGATCGTGATCGGCTTCCCGCGCTATGTGTATGACACCGTGGCCATCGCCAAGCGTGCCCGCTCGCATGGCGCCCACATCCTGGCGCTGACCGACGGGCCCACTTCGCCGCTGGCGCCGCTGGCCGATATCGCGCTGTACGCCCACACCGGGCGCCAGCTTTCCGCCAATTCGGATGCGGCCGTGCTGGCCTTTATCGAGGCGCTGTGCGGCGCGGTGGCGTATCGCGCCGCGCATGCGGTCAAGGCCGCCGCCGAGATGACCGACTTCCTGCTGCCGTGGCTGCACGGCGCGCCCGCCGGACAAGGGCGGGATGGGCGCGAGCCGCGTGACCAACGCGACCAACGCGAACAACGCGAACAACGCCACGACGAAGCGGCCGAAGGCCGCGCCAAGGCAGCTACGGCACGCCGCAAAAAGACTTCCCCGAACGCATCGTGAACCTCATGAACACCCCAGTCATTGCTATCCACGGCGGCGCCGGCACCATCACCCGTGCCGCCATGAGCCCCGCCAAGGAAGCCGAATACACCGCCGCGCTGAGCGCCGTGCTTGAAGCCGGCCAGCGCGTGCTGGCCGATGGCGGCAGCGCGCTCGATGCCGTCACCGAGGCCGTGCGCCTGCTGGAGGATTGCCCGTTGTTCAATGCCGGCCGCGGCTCGGTGCTGACCCACGCCGGCACCTATGAGCTGGATGCCGCGATCATGGACGGCGCCACGCTGGGCGCCGGCGCGGTGGCCTGCGTCAAGCACCTGCGCAACCCGGTGCTGGCCGCGCGCGCGGTGATGGAGAAGAGCCAGCACGTGCTGTTCGCCGGTGAGGGCGCCGAGGCCTTCGCGCAAGCGCAGGGCCTGGAACTGGTGACACCGGATTATTACTTCACGCAGGCGCGCACCGATCAGTGGGAACGCGCCCGCGCCGCCAGCGGCACGACCCTGCTGGACCACGACGCCGCCACGCTGGCCGCGGAACCCATTGACCCGGACACCAAGTTCGGCACCGTTGGCGCGGTGGCGTTCGATGCGCAGGKGCGCCTGGCCGCCGCGACTTCCACCGGCGGCGTGACCAACAAGCAGGTGGGGCGGGTGGGCGATACGCCCATCGTCGGCGCCGGCTGCTTTGCTGACGATGTGGCGGCGGTGTCCGCTACCGGCACTGGCGAAATGTTCATCCGCACCGTGGCAGCGTACGACGTGGCGGCGCAGATGCGTTATGCAGGCGTGCCGCTGGAAGACGCCGCGCGCCGCGTGGTGATGGAAAAGCTGCCTGCCATCGAAGGGCGCGGCGGCCTCATCGCCGTGGACCGCGCAGGCAACGTCACGCTGCCGTTCAATACCGAAGGCATGTACCGCGGTTTCGCCCGGGTGGGCGAGCCGGTCAATGTGTGGATCTACGGCTGAGCGTGCGCGAGCATGGCAGCGGCATCCGCATGGCAAGCAAAGCATCAAGCAACGCATCAAGCAAAGCATCAACCTAGGCACTAAAGGGGGCCCAGTGGCTGCATCCTCTTCCCAGTCGACCATCGTCCTGCCAGCGCAACGCGTGGTAGCCGTCAACGATCTCACCGTGCGTTTCTCCACCTCGGAGCGCACGGTGGAAGCCGTGCGCAACCTGTCTTTCCACGTCGATCGTGGCGAAACGCTAGCCGTGGTGGGCGAGTCGGGCTCGGGCAAGTCGGTGACCTCGCTTGCGCTGATGCGCCTGGTGGAACACGGCGGCGGCAAGATCGCCACCGGCAGCATGGCGCTGCGGCGGCGCAATGGCCAGGTGCTCGATCTCGCCACCGCCGATGGCGCGGCCATGCGCCGCGTGCGCGGCAGCGACGTGGCGATGATTTTCCAGGAGCCGATGACCTCGCTCAACCCGGTATTCCCGGTGGGCGAGCAGATTGCCGAATCGATCCGCCTGCACCAGGGCAAGAGCCGCGCCGAGGCGCGCGCCGAAGCCCTGCGCATGCTGGAGATCGTGCGCATTCCCGAGGCGCGTCGCGTGCTGGACCGCTTCCCGCACCAGCTCTCCGGCGGCATGCGCCAGCGCGTGATGATCGCCATGGCGCTGTCGTGCAAGCCGGCGCTGCTGATCGCCGACGAGCCCACCACGGCGCTCGACGTCACCATCCAGGCCGAGATCCTGCAACTGATCCGCAACCTGCAGTCCGAGATGGACATGGCCGTGGTCTTCATCACCCACGACATGGGCGTGGTGGCCGAGGTGGCCGACCGCGTGCTGGTGATGTACCGCGGCGAGAAGGTCGAGGAGGGCACTTCCGAGCAAGTCTTCGGCAAGCCCGCGCATCCCTACACCCGCGCGCTGCTGTCCGCGGTGCCCAAGCTGGGTGCCATGCGCGGCACCGACTGGCCGGCCAAGTTCCCGCTGGTGCAGCTGGACCAGGGCGAGCCGGTGGCGCCGGTGCCGCAGGATACGGTGGCGGTGGACGCCTCGCCGATCCTGCGCGTGCGCGACCTGGTGACCCGCTTCGACGTGCCGGGCGGCCTGCTGGGCCGTGTGGCGCGCCGCGTGCATGCGGTGGAGCGCGTGAGCTTTGACCTCTACCCCGGCGAGACCCTGGCACTGGTGGGCGAGTCCGGCTGCGGCAAGTCCACCACCGGCCGCTCGCTGCTGCGCCTGGTCGACAGCCAGAGCGGCACCATCGAGTTCAACGGGCAGGACATCAGCCAGATGCGCGGCGGTGCCTTGCAGACCCTGCGCCGCAATATCCAGTTCATCTTCCAGGACCCCTTCGCCTCGCTCGACCCGCGCGTGCCGGTGGGCTACTCCATCATGGAGCCGCTGCTGGTGCACAAGGTGGCCAGCGGCAGGCAGGCCGAGCAGCGCGTGGCCTGGCTGCTGGAAAAAGTGGGCCTGTCGGCCACCCACGCCTCGCGCTACCCGCACGAGTTCTCGGGCGGCCAGCGCCAGCGCATCTGCATTGCGCGTGCGCTCGCCTTGAACCCGAAGGTGGTGGTCGCTGACGAATCGGTCTCCGCGCTCGACGTTTCCATCCAGGCGCAGATCGTCAACCTGATGCTCGACCTGCAGCGCGAGATGGGCATTGCCTTCCTCTTTATCTCGCACGACATGGCCGTGGTGGAGCGTGTCAGCCACCGCGTGGCGGTGATGTACCTGGGCCAGATCGTCGAGATCGGCCCGCGCCGCGCCATCTTTGAAAACCCGCAGCACCCGTACACCAGGAAGCTGATGTCGGCGGTGCCGATCGCCGATCCGGCGCGCCGCCACCTCAAGCGCGAGCCGCTCTCGGACGAAATGCCCAGCCCGATCCGCGCGCTCGGCGACGAGCCGGTGGTGCAGCCGCTCGTCGCAGTCGGCGGCAACGCCGCTTCCCATCATTTTGTAGCCCGGCACGCCAYCGGCGGCGCCTACTGAACTGACGAAACCAAGGAGAATCGATGATGACCCGTTTGGCCCCTTCCAAGTTGATCGCCGGTGGCCTGGCCCTGGCCGCGTTCGGCGCAGGTCCCGCCTTTGCCGCCAAGGATGCCGTGATGGCGGTGTACTCCACCTTCACCACGCTCGACCCGTACGACGCCAACGACACGCTGTCGCAAGCCGCCGCCAAGTCCTTCTACCAGGGCCTGTTCGGCTTCGACAAGGACATGAAGCTGATCAATGTGCTGGCCGAGAGCTATGAAGCCAGCAAGGATGGCCTCACGTACACCATCAAGCTGAAGAAGAACGTGAAGTTCCACGACGGCACCGCCTTCGATGYCGCCGCCGTCAAGGCCAACTTCGACCGCGTTACCAACCCGGCCAACAAGCTCAAGCGCTACACGCTGTTCAACCGCGTGGCCAAGACCGAAGTGGTCGACGCCAACACCGTCAAGGTCACGCTCAAGGAGCCGTTCTCGCCGTTCATCAACGTGCTGGCCCATCCGTCCGCGGTGATGATCTCGCCCGCCGCGCTGCAGAAGTACGGCAAGGACATTGCCTTCCATCCGGTCGGCACCGGCCCGTTCGAATTCGTCGAGTGGAAGCAGCCCGATCACCTGAAGGGCAAGAAATTTGCCGGTTTCTGGAAGACCGGCTATCCCAAGATCGACACCATCACCTGGAAGCCTGTGGTGGACAACAATACCCGCGCCGCCATCATGCAGACCGGCGAAGCGGACTTTGCCTTCAGCATTCCGTTCGAACAGGCAGCGGTGCTCAAGGGCAGCGCCAAGGTGGACCTGATCGCCTCGCCCTCGATCATCCAGCGCTACCTGAGCATGAACACCATGGTCAAGCCGTTCAACGACCCCAAGGTGCGCCAGGCCATCAACTACGCCATCAACAAGGACGCGCTGGCCAAGGTAGCCTTTGCCGGTTACGCCACGCCGATGGACGGTGTGGTGCCCGCGGGTGTGGACTATGCCGAGAAGCTGGGCCCGTGGCCGTATGACCCGGCCAAGGCACGCGCGCTGCTCAAGGAAGCCGGCTACCCGAATGGCTTCGAGACCACGCTGTGGTCCGCGTACAACCACACCACCGCGCAGAAGGTGATCCAGTTCGTGCAGCAGCAGCTGCAGCAAGTCGGCATCAAGGCGAGCGTGCAAGCGCTCGAGGCCGGCCAGCGTGTCGAGAAGGTCGAGAGCGTGCAGAAGCCGGAAGACGCCGGCGTGCGCATGTACTACGTGGGCTGGTCGTCGTCGACCGGCGAGTCCGACTGGGCGCTGCGTCCGCTGCTGGCCTCCGAATCGATGCCGCCCAAGCTGCTGAACACCGCGTACTACAAGAACGACCAGGTCGACGCCGACATCGCCGGCGCCCTGCGTACCACCGACCGTGGCGAGAAGGCCCGTCTGTACAAGGACGCGCAGGAACACATCTGGAAGGATGCGCCCTGGGCGTTCCTGGTGACCGAAAAGGTGCTGTATGCGCGCAGCAAGCGCCTGACGGGCGCCTACGTGACGCCGGACGGCTCGTTCAGCTTCGACGACATCGACATCAAGCAGTAAGCGATCTGGCTTGGCGCGTGGCGCATCCCATCAGCGCGGTGCCACGCGCTCAGCCATCGCTTAGCGGTACAGCGCAGCAAGCCGCGCAAGGCCGCCTGCCCACAGTCGCGGGGGCAGGGCGGGCGGCCCGCGGTCTTTAATCATCCGGTGCATCATGCTGAATTACTTTCTCAAACGATTCCTGGGCGTGATCCCCACATTGCTGATCGTGGCAGTGCTGGTGTTCCTGTTCGTCCACCTGTTGCCCGGCGATCCCGCCCGGCTCGCGGCCGGCCCCGAGGCCGACCAGGCCACGGTGGAACTGGTGCGCCGCGATCTCGGCCTGGACAAGCCGCTGCCCGAGCAGTTCGTGCAATTCTTCTCGAACGCCGTGCGCTGGGAGTTTGGCCATTCGCTGCGCACCAAGCGTCCGGTCAGCGAGGAAATCGGCGACCGCTTCATGCCGACCCTGTACCTGACGCTGGCCTCGATGGTGTGGGCGGTGATCTTCGGCATGGTGATCGGGATCAGCTCGGCCGTCTGGCGCAACCGCTGGCCCGACCGCTTCGGCATGACGCTCGCCGTGTCCGGCATCTCGTTTCCCGCCTTCGCGCTGGGCATGCTGCTGATGGAGGTGTTCTCGGTGCAGCTGGGCTGGCTGCCGTCGATCGGCGCCGATACCTGGAAGCACTACATCCTGCCGTCGATCACGCTGGGCGCCGCGGTGGCCGCCGTGATGGCGCGTTTTACCCGTGCCTCCTTTGTCGAGGTGCTGAATGAAGATTTCGTGCGCACCGCGCGCGCCAAGGGCGTGGGCGAGTTCCTGGTGGTGGCCAAGCACTGCCTGCGCAACGCCATGATTCCCGTGGTGACCATGATGGGCCTGCAGTTCGGCTTCCTGCTGGGCGGCTCGATCGTGGTGGAAAAGGTGTTCAACTGGCCTGGCCTCGGACGCCTGCTGGTGGACGCGGTCGAGATGCGCGACTACCCGGTCATCCAGGCCGAAGTGCTGCTGTTCTCGCTCGAGTTCATCCTGATCAACCTGGTGGTCGACGTGCTGTACACCGTCATCAACCCCGCCATTCGTTACAAGTAAGTGAGGCCGGCATGACCCAGCTATCCACGCCCGCCAACGGCGAACCCGCCGTCCCGGCCGCCGCCGCCACGCAAGAAGCCGTGCGCACGCCCTGGACCGAGTTCTGGCGCAAGTTCCGCAAGCAGCACCTGGCGCTCGGCGCCGGCGTGTTCGTGCTGCTGCTGGTGGCGGTGGCGGTCCTCGCCCCGCACCTGGTGCCTTACGATCCGGAGAATTTCTTTGACTACGACGCGCTCAATGCCGGGCCCTCCGCCGCGCACTGGTTCGGCGTCGATTCGCTCGGGCGYGACATCTTCAGCCGCATCCTGGCCGGTGCCCGCATCTCGCTGGCGGCGGGCTTCTTCTCGGTGATCATCGGCGCCATCGTGGGCACCGTGCTCGGCCTGCTGGCCGGCTACTACGAAGGCTGGTGGGACCGCATCGTGATGCGCATCTCGGATGTGCTGTTCGCCTTCCCCGGCATCCTGCTGGCGATCGGCATCGTGGCCATCCTCGGCAATGGCATGACCAACGTGATCTTCGCGGTGGCTGTGTTCAGCATCCCGGCGTTCGCCCGCCTGGTGCGCGGCAATACGCTGATGCTCAAGCGCCTGACGTATGTGGAAGCCGCGCGCAGCATTGGCGCGTCGGACTTCACCATCCTGATGCGCCACATCCTGCCGGGCACCATCTCGTCCATCGTGGTGTATTTCTCGATGCGCATCGGCACCTCGATCATCACCGCCGCCAGCCTGTCCTTCCTGGGCCTGGGCGCGCAGCCGCCCACGCCGGAGTGGGGCGCGATGCTCAACGAAGCCCGCGCCGACATGGTGACCGCGCCGCACGTGGCGATTTTCCCCAGCCTGGCCATCTTCCTGACCGTGCTGGCGTTCAACCTGCTGGGCGACGGCCTGCGCGACGCGCTGGACCCGAAGATCGACCGGCGCTAAGGAGCGCACGCGGATGTCCGGATCCATGCCGCATATCGGCGCGTTGCCAGCCGGCGCGCGCAACAGCATCACCGACGTGCCGGGAGTGGCGGTTGGCCAATGCACGCTGGCCGATGGCGCCTGCCAGACCGGTGTGACGGTGGTGCTGCCGCACGGCGGCAACCTGTTCACCGACAAGGTGCCGGCCGCCGCGACCGTGCTCAATGGCTTCGGCAAGAGCGTGGGCCTGGTGCAGGTGGAAGAGCTCGGCGTGCTGGAGACACCCATCGCGCTGAGCAACACCTTTGCCGTGGGCGCGCTGTCGCAGGCGCAGATCCGGCAGGCCATTGCGGCCAATCCGGAAATTGGCCGCGCCTGGCCAACGGTCAACCCGCTGGTGTTCGAGTGCAATGACGGCTACCTGAACGACATACAGGCGATGGCCGTGCAGGAGGTGCATTATGCGCAAGCCTGCGCCGCGGCCAGCGTGGATTTCGCGCAGGGCGCGGTCGGGGCAGGGCGCGGCATGTCGTCGTTCGGGCTGAAAGGCGGCATCGGCTCGGCCTCCCGCCAGGCGGGCGGATACCATGTGGGCGTGCTGGTGCAGGCGAATTTCGGCACCTTGCCCAGCTTCACCGTGGCCGGCGCGCGCCTTGGCGGCGTGCTGGCTGAACGGCTCCAGGCGCATACGCGAGCGCCGGCGGAGTCAGGGCCGGAGAAGGGCTCGATCATCATGATCCTCGCCACCGATGCGCCGCTCGACGCCCGCCAGCTGCGCCGCCTGTCGCTACGCGCGGGGGCGGGCCTGGCGCGTACCGGCTCGGTATTCGGCCACGGCTCGGGCGACATCGCGCTCGCTTTTTCCACCGCCTACACCGTGCCGCAGCAAGCCGGCGCGCCCATGCCGGCACTGGCCATGCTGCATGAAACCCGGCTCGATGCGCTGTTTCATGCTGCCGCCGACAGCGTTGAGCAGGCCATCCTGCATGCGCTGTGGCAGGCCGAAACCGTGCATGGCCGCGATGGGCACCAGCGTGTCGCGCTGCGCGAACTGATGCCCGAGCTGCCGCAATGGCTGCTGCGCGCGGCACCGACGAACTGAATCTCCACAAGCCATGAAGATCCTGATTTCCACCGACATCGAAGGCGTTGCCGGCGTTTTTCATCCCGAGCAGACCCGCGCCGGYAACGGCGAGTACGAACGCGCCCGCGCCTGGRTGACGGCCGAAGCCAATGCCGCCGTGCAGGGCGCCTTCGCGGGCGGCGCAGCCGAAGTGCTGGTCAACGATTCCCACGGCGGCTTTCGCAACCTGCTGCCCGACCAGCTCGACCCGCGCGCGTGCCTGGTGCTGGGCAAGCCGCGCTACCTTGGCATGATGGCCGGGGTGCACGGCTGCGACGGCGTCTTCATGATCGGCTACCACGGCCGCGCGCAAAGCCGCGGTATCCTCGCGCACACCATCAACAGCAGCGCGTTCGCCCGCATCTGGCTCAACGATCAGGAGTTGGGCGAGGCCGGGATCTACGGCGCCCTGGCGGGCGAATTCGGCGTGCCGGTGCTGATGGCCAGCGGCGACGATGTCTTCGTGGACGAGACCCGGCCGCTGATGCCCTGGGTACGCTATGTGCAGACCAAGCAAGCCGGCGGGCAAGGCAGCGGTACCACGCTGTCGCTTGCCGCAGCGCGCGATGCCATCGCCGCGCAAGCCGAGCAAGCCGTACGCGAGCAGGGCGGGCAGCCCCTGAAGATCAGCGGCCCGATCCGCTGCCGCTTGCAAACCCAAGGCCCGGCCTATGCCGACCTGTTCTGCCAGTGGCCCGCGCTGGAGCGCGTGGACGGCGTGACGCTGGTATTCGACGCCGCTTCGGTGCAGGCGGCCGTGCGCATGCTGAACTGCCTGTCGGCGATGTCGTTCATGCTGAAGTAGGGCGCGGCCTGGCCTGTTGTGGTTGTTGAGGCGTTCGTGCCCGCTTGTGCCGCTGCTGGCMGCATGGTGGACAATGGCGGGTGGCAGGCGCCGGTGGCGCCCCGCAAGCCATCAGCCACTTTGCAGCACTCATCACGGCAGGTACAAGCAGATTCATGATCGCAGTCAACGACGGGAGCTGGACTCCCGTACGCAAGGATTTTGTCGAGCCCGGCACGCGCTGCCGGCAGCAGGCCGGCCGTGGGCGGCACCACGGCTTCGGCAACGGCCAGGCCTTCATCCTGCGCGACGGGCAAGGCCACGAGTACCCCTTTGGCGAGGCCTGCGCGCGGGCCGTGCTTGCTGAGCCGGACCTGTTGTACCTGGTGCCCGACTACACCGAGCGGGACGCCGGCCAGCCCGTGCCCGAAGCGACCGCGCCGGACAACGACGAGTTCGAGGCCACCGGCCCGGCCACCCCGCGTGCCCGCGGCGCGGCGGGCGGCGGCCGCCAAAGCAAGGTCAGCGACGCCGCGCTGCGGCGCACGGCCGCCATCCGTTACCTCGTGCTGCGCATGGAAAAGGTGGCCAGCGTGCCGCGCGTGCAACCCACCGTGCGATTTCCTGCCCTCGAAGCGGTGTATCAGTCCTACCTTGAAACCGGCGAGCTGCCGGATGCCCAGGTCAAGCGCATTCTCGCCATCGAGCGTAGCGCAACCACGCCGCCCAAGCTCAAGACCATCAACTTGCTCGATGTCTACACCGCGCACGTCAAGCTGGAGCGCGTGATCCAGGAATCCAACCGCGTCGAACAGCGCCGGTTCCTGCGCAGCATCCATGACTGGCTGGCGCGCCACTTGGTGCTGTCCGCCGCCCAGATCGCCGCGGCAGGCATCCAGATGCATCCGCATGCGTTCCGCTCCCTGCTGCTGCGTGAGGCGGTGCCGGCGGACGCCACCAAGGGCGAGAAGGGCGAGAAGGGCGAGAAGGGTGCCAAGGGCGGCAAAGGCTAGCTGCCTGGCTTCGGGCGGCTTCGGATGGCAATGCCGGCCAAGTTGGCGTTTAATAGCGGCACCCCCACTCCTCGCCAAGCGCGAAATCTGCTGTCATGTCCTTGCATACCAGCTTTTCCCGCAGCTATGCCGAAGCCCGGCAGAAATTCCGTGACGCGGCCCAGGCAGCCGGCGGCACCCTGACCGATTTTCCCCATCCCACCAAGCGCGGCTGCGCCGACGAGGAACTCGCCATGGATGTCGCCTGGGTGGGCAGCGCCGAGGCCAGGCGCATGCTCATGGTGACCTCAGGCATGCACGGGGTGGAAGGCTTCTGCGGCTCCGGGGCGCAGGTCGCCCTGCTGGCCGACGCGGAACTGCTGCAGGCGTGTGCCGGCGCCGGCGTGGCGCTGCTGCTGGTGCACGCGGTCAATCCCTACGGCTTCTCGCATATGCGGCGGGTCAACGAGGACAACATCGACCTCAACCGCAATTTCATGGATTTCACCCGGCCGCTGCCCGACAACGCGCCGTATGCCGAGGTGGCGCCCATGCTCCTGCCCGAGCACTGGCCGCCCTCCGAGGCCGACCAGGCCGCGCTGATGAAGACGGTGGCCGAGAAAGGCCTGCCCTGGTACCAGGCGGCGGTGAGCGCCGGCCAGTACCAGGCGCCAGACGGGCTGTTCTTCGGCGGCAACAAGGCGACCTGGAGCAATTACACGCTGCGCCGCATCCTGGCGCGCTTCGGCGCCGGGCGCGAGGCCGTGCGCTGGATCGACGTGCACACCGGCCTGGGGCCGTGGGGCTATGGCGAGCCGATTTACATGGGGCCGGACAACGCGGAGCAGATCGACAAGGTGCGTGCCATCTGGGGCAATACCGTGACCTCGATCTATGACGGCTCATCGGCTTCGGCCAATCTGAACGGCATGGCATGGCTGGCTGTGCCGGAGACGTTGCCCACGCTGGGTTACAACGGGATCGCGCTGGAGTTCGGGACGTTGCCGGTGACCGAGGTGCTTGAGGCGCTGCGGGGAGATCACTGGCTGCATTTGCATCCCGAGGCGGATGAAGGCCAGCGCAATTTGATCCGGCAGGCGATGTGGCATGCGTTCTATGGCGATGCCGATGACTGGCGGGAGGGGGTGGTGGAGCAGGTGAGGGAGGCGGTGGTCAAGGGGGTGGTGGGGTGGTAGCTTAGTCCGGGCTTGGCGGCCCGTTGAAAAAAGCCCTTCTTCGGCTCAGCGAAGAAGGGCTTTTCCCAATGCAAGGCGTAACACCGTCACGCTTCGGCGCTGAAGCGCCGGTTACCTTCAATCCCTCAATCCGGCAGCGCCTCATAAGTCAGCAGGAACACCTGTTCCTCGCCAGCGCTGACCGGCAGCCAGACGATCTCCAGTTCGGGGAACGCAGCTTCCACATTGGCGTGCTCGTTGCCGATCTCCACCACCAGCGCGCCGCCCGGGTTCAGGTGCGCTTTGGCGCCGGCGATGATGCGGCGGACCACGTTCATGCCGTCGTCGCCGCCAGCCAGTGCGATGCGCGGCTCGGCCTGGTATTCGGCCGGCAGCGCTTGCATGGAGGTTTCGTTGACGTAGGGCGGGTTGGTGAGGATMACATCGTACTTGGCGCCCGCGGGCAGCGGTGCGTACAGGTCGCCCTCGTACAGGCTGATGCGGTCTTCCATCTTGTAGTCCGCCACATTGCGGCGGGCTACGGCCAGCGCATCCGGCGAGATGTCGACCGCATCGATGCGGGCCTTCGGCCAGACATGCGCGGCGATGATGGGCAGGCAGCCCGAGCCGGTGCACAGCTCCAGCACCGGGCCGATTTCGGCGCTGTCGCCTACCCACGGTTCCAGCCCTTCATGCAGCAGTTCGCCAACGAAGCTGCGCGGCACGATCACGCGCGAGTCCACGTAAAAGCGCAGGCCATGCATGAAGGCCTCGTTGGTGATATAGGCCGCGGGCACGCGCTCGGTCACGCGGCGTTCGATGACCTGCAGCACGGCGTCGACTTCTTCGGGCAGCAGGCGCGCGTCGAGGAACGGGTCGAGCGTGTCCAGCGGCAGGTGCAGCGTGTGCAGCGTCAGGTACGCGGCTTCGTCGTAGGCATTGGCGCTGCCGTGGCCAAAGGACAGCTTGGCCTGGGTGAAGCGCGATACCGCGAAGCGCAGCAGGTCGCGCACGGTGAGCAGGGGGGAGGAGGTTGCCATAACGTCTTTTTCTGGTCCGCGGCGATCAGGCGATCAGGCGTTCCAGCACGCCACGGTAAATGTTCTTGAGGGGTTCGATAAATCGCACTTCCACGTGCTCGTCGATCTTGTGGATGCTTGCATTGGGCGGCCCGAACTCGATCACCTGCGGGCAGATCCTGGCAATAAAGCGGCCATCCGAGGTGCCGCCGGTGGTGGACAGCTCGGTCTTGACGCCCGTTTCCGCCGCGATGGCGCCAGCCAGCGCTTCGGAGAGATCGCCGCGCGCGGTCAGGAAGGGCTCGCCGCCCAGGGTCCAGTCCAGGTCGTAGTCGAGCTGGTGGCGATCCAGGATGGCATGCACGCGTGCCTTCAGGCCGTCGGGCGTGCTGGCGGTGGAGAAGCGGAAATTGAAATCGACGGTGACATGGCCGGGGATCACGTTGGTGGCGCCGGCGCCGCCGTGGATATTCGACATCTGCCAGCTGGTGGCGGGGAAGTACTCGTTGCCTTCGTCCCAGCGCTCGTTCACCAGGTCGGTCAGTGCGGGCGCGGCCAGGTGGATGGGGTTCTTGGCCAGATGCGGGTAGGCGATATGGCCTTGCACGCCCTTGACGGTGAGCTTGCCGGAGAGCGAGCCGCGACGGCCGTTCTTGACCATGTCGCCGAGCGTGTCGACGGAGGTGGGCTCGCCCACCACGCAGTAGTCGAGCCGTTCGCCGCGCGCCTTGAGCGCTTCGACCACTTTCACGGTCCCGTCATGCGCCGGGCCTTCTTCGTCGCTGGTGATCAGGAAGGCGATCGATCCCGCGTGGTCCGGGTGGGCCTGCACGAATTCTTCGACCGCCACCACGAAGCCGGCGATCGAGGTCTTCATGTCGGCGGCGCCGCGGCCGTACAGCTTGCCGTCGCGGTGGCTGGGCAGGAAGGGGTCGGAGCCCCATTGCTCCAGCGGGCCGGTGGGCACCACGTCGGTGTGGCCGGCAAAGGCCAGCAGCTTGCCGTCCTGGCCGCGCGTGCCGCGCTTGACGGCCCACAGATTGGTCACGCGGAAGTCGTCCGGGCCGCTGACGATGGCTTCGCAGGCGAAGCCCAGCGCCTTCAGGCGGGTTTCCAGCACGGCCTGGCAGCCTTCATCGGCGGGCGTGACGGAGCGGCGGCGGATCAGGTCTTCGGTGAGGGCGAGGGTGGGGTTCATGGTGGCAGCGAGGAGGCATGTGGCGCCGGAATCCGGCGGGTGCATGGTTCGAGTCTTGCGTCCTGGCAGCGCGCATGTCCTGGCGCTGCCATCGGGCTTAAAAAAGGCTGGCGTAATTATCCGGTGAAAACCCCACGCTGACGCTGCCCTTGTGGGCCAGCACCGGCCGCTTGATCAGCGACGGGCTTTGCTGCATCAGCGCAATCGCGCCGGCTTCCTGTTCTGCAAGCGCCTTGTCCGCGTCGGACAGCGCGCGCCAGGTGGTGCCTTTGCGGTTGAGCAGGGTGGCGAGCGGCACATGCGCGAGCCAGCCGCGCAGCATGGCTTCGTCCACGCCTTGCTTCTTGAAGTCGTGGAAGGTGTATTCCACGCCGTTGGATTCAAGCCAGGTGCGGGCTTTCTTGACGGTATCGCAGTTGGGAATGCCGTAGAGCAGGACAGTCATGGCGATGAGGGAGACGATGAGCGGAGAAACGCGGGGCAGGCCGGTCTGGCTAGCGCAGCAGAAGGTTAAGGGCGACCACCAGGCCGGCAAGTCCAAGCGCAAAGCCGGCCATGGCCACGCCGGTCATCAGGCGCAGGCGACGATCCAGCCGCGCGGCTTCGCGGCGCAGGGCCTCGATGGTGATGGCGTGTTGCTCGGCCAGCAGCTTGACGGCCTCGGCCTGCTGCATGGCGGCGTTTTCCAGCTCTGCAATGCGCGCGGCAGGGTCGCGCGTGTCCGGACCTGGCATGCCGTCGGCGCCGCCATCGCGGCGCTTGCCCTTCTTGATCTTCTCGATGGTCTTGTTGGCCTGTTCGAGGATCGTGGGCAGCAGCGAGAGAACGGTGGTGACAGTGGTCGGGTCCAGGGCCATGATTCGCTTGCGAAGGGCGGGCCAGCGGCGGCCGGCGGCGGTATCCATTGAGCGGGAACCGTTGGAGAGCGGGAAACAGGAATCGGGAAAAGGAAACGGGAAACGAGAAACGGGGCGAGGGGAGCGTCAGCGTTCTGATCCGGCATTCCGATTCAGACCGGCCGCGCACGCGCGCGGTTCCGGGCCAGGGGCGCTCCCCTCGATGCAGCGGGCGAGATCAGTCGCCGCGCAGCAGGTCGTTCAGGCTGGTCTTGGCGCGGGTCTGCGCGTCCACCTTCTTGACGATCACGGCGCAGTACAGGCTGTACTTGCCATCCTTGGAGGGCAGGTTGCCCGCCACCACCACCGAGCCAGCCGGCACGCGGCCGTAGTGGATCTCGCCGGTTTCGCGGTCATAGATCTTGGTCGACTGGCCGAGGTACACGCCCATCGAGATCACCGAGTTTTCTTCCACGATCACGCCTTCGACCACTTCCGAGCGCGCGCCGATGAAGCAGTTGTCTTCGATGATGACCGGGTTGGCCTGCAGCGGCTCGAGCACGCCGCCGATGCCGACGCCGCCGGACAGGTGGACGTTCTTGCCGATCTGGGCGCACGAGCCGACGGTGGCCCAGGTGTCGACCATGGTGCCTTCATCGACGTAGGCGCCGATGTTGACGTACGAGGGCATCAGCACGGCGTTCTTGGCGATGAACGAGCCACGGCGGGCGACCGCCGGGGGCACCACGCGGAAGCCGCCCTTGGCGAAGTCGTCGGCGGTCCAGTTGGCGAACTTGGTCGGCACCTTGTCGTAGAACTGGGCGAAGCCGCCAGCGGACATCGGCGCGTTGTCTTCCAGGCGGAACGACAGCAGCACGGCCTTCTTGATCCACTGGTTGACGATCCATTCCTTGCCTTGCTTCTCGGCCACGCGCAGGGCGCCGGTGTCGAGCTGGCCGATCACGTTGGCCACGGCTTCGCGGATGTCGTTGGGGGCGGACTTGGGCGAGAGGCTTGCGCGGTCTTCCCATGCCTGGTCGATCAGGGCTTGCAGTGCTTGCGTCATATGCGTGTTTTCAGTGGTTGATCGTTGTCTACAACAAAATACGGTGTGTGCGGTGCGGTGCACTTTGCCCGCACACGCTGGTTTCAGCCCAGCGACTTGCAGAAGGCGACGATGCGGCGCGCGCCTTCCAGGCATTCCTCGGGCGTGGCCACCAGCGCCATGCGCACGCGGTTGGCGCCCGGGTTGATGCCGTCGGCCTCGCGTGCCAGGTAGCTGCCCGGCAGCACGGTGACGTTCTGCTCGGCCAGCAGGCGCGCGGCAAACTCAGTGTCGGACAGGCCGGTGCGCGAGACATCCGCCCACAGGTAGAAACCGGCATCGGGCAAGGCCACGTCCAGCACCTCGGCCAGCATCGGCGTGACCTGGGCAAACTTGCGCACGTAGGCGGCGCGATTGTCGCGCACATGGGCCTCGTCGTTCCAGGCCGCCACGCTGGCGGTCTGCACCGCCGGGTTCATGGCGCCGCCGTGATAGGTACGGTATAGCAGGAATTTCTTCAGCAGGGCGGCATCGCCGGCCACGAAGCCCGAGCGCAGGCCCGGTACGTTGGAGCGCTTGGACAGGCTGGAGAACATCACCAGGCGCTCGAAGGGATGTGCGCCTTCGGCGCGGCCCAGCTTGTGCGCCGCTTCCAGCGCGCCCAGCGGCGGTTCGCCTTCCTTGAAGTAGATCTCGGAGTAGCACTCGTCCGAGGCGATCACGAAGCCATGGCGGTCGGACAGCGCGAACAGCTCGCGCCAGTCTTCCAGCGACAGCACGGCGCCGGTCGGGTTGCCCGGAGAGCACACAAAGACCAGTTGCACCTTGGCCCAGGTCTCGTCGCGGATGCGGTCGAAAGCGGGCGCGAAGTTGCGCGCCGGATCGCTGTTTGCAAATACCGGCGTGGCACCGGCCAGCAAGGCCGCGCCTTCATAGATCTGATAGAACGGGTTGGGGCACAGCACCAGCGCGCCGGGCTGGCTGGCGTCGACCACGGTCTGGGCGAAAGCGAACAACGCCTCACGCGAGCCGGTGACCGGCAGCACCTGGGTGGCGGCATTGACCGCCGGCAGGCTGTAGCGGCGCTGGATCCACGCGGCCATGCACTGTCGTAGTGCATCGGATCCGGCCGTTGTGGGATAATTCGCCAGCCCTTGCAGCGCGTTCGACAGCGCCGTCTTGATGAATTCGGGCGTGGGGTGCTTGGGTTCGCCGATGCCGAAGCTGATCGCGGGCAGCGCGCCGTTTGGTTTGACGTCAGCCAGCAGCACGCGCAGTTTCTCGAACGGATAGGGCTGGAGCAGGTCGAGGCGGGGATTCACGATCGGGTTCAGGCCGGTAGGGCCAAGCTCAAAGCCGGTCATTATAAAGGATTGCMGGGCATTCCCGCGTGCCGGCAAGGCCTTGGCGGCGCGCCGCGCCGGCTTGTCCCTGGCTATCCCCAGCCGTCCGCGACCGGCCCCGGTCGCGCCGCGGTGATTTTCCGATACCGAATACTGAACGGTTGCCCAAGCGGCAGCCCTAACCGTTTTCCCATGAGTAATCTGCCCGTCACTTCCACCGATTCGGCCCCGGCCGACCCGCATGCCTTCAAATCCACCTTGTCCATCCTGCTGGGTGCCTCGGTCTGGGGCATCGCCTGGTTCCCCTACCGGGTCCTCGCCGGCTGGGGCCTGGGCGGCATGACGGCAGCCGCGCTGGTGAGCGCCATGGCAGCGCTGATCGCCCTKGTGGCCTTCGCCCGCCACCTGGGCGGCCTGCGCTGGTCGTGGCTGTTCGTGGCGATCGGGCTGGCGGCGGGCGTGACCAACGCCGGCTTTGTATGGGGCAGCGTCAACGGCCATGTGATGCGGGTGTTGCTGCTGTTTTACCTGACGCCGGTATGGACGGCCTTGTTTGCCCGCGTCTTCCTGGGCGAGAAGCTGTCTGCCTCCGGCTTGCTGCTGGTGGTGCTGGCGCTGTTTGGCGCAGGGTTGATGCTATGGACGCCGGAAGTGGGCCTGCCGCTGCCCACACGCGCGGCGGAATGGTCCGGCCTGATCGGCGGCATGGGGTTTGCCGTCAACAACGTGCTGTCGCGCCGGGCCGGGCAGCTTTACCCGCAGATGGATGCGCGCCTGCGCACCGTGATGGTCTACGTGGGTTGCACCGCGGTCGGCMTGCCGTGCGCGCTGTTGCTGGAGCCGGGCGGCGTGGCGCTGTCGCCGGTCATCGGCTGGGCCGGCGCGGCGCTGATGCTGGGTCTTGCCGCCACGCTGGTGCTGAGCAATTCGGTGGTCCAGTACGGACTGCAGCGCCTGCCGGCCAACCGGGTATCGCTGCTGATGCTGTTCGAGATCGTGATCGCGGCGGTGTCGTCGTGGTGGCTGGCGACCGAGACGCTGAGCTGGAAGGAGGCCGCCGGCGGCCTGTGCATCGTGGCGGCTGGCGCCTTGTCGGGGCTGGTGCACCGCACCAAGGCGCGCCGCGGCGACGATGCCGCCGGTGCGGCGGACCAGGCGCTACAGCCGCAATAGCTGGCGCCGCGCCTCAGTAAAGCATCGCCCGCGACACCACCGCCACCAGCGGCTTGCGGATGGCGCGTTCCACGCCGGCATGCAGGTGCAGCGGGCGGAGCAGCATCTTGACCGTCATCTCGATCGGCAGGTTGCGCCGGATCACGGCGCTCACCCGGGAGTTGAGCCTGCGCACGTCCCGCTGCGGAATCTCCTCGGTGCCGCGCTCGATGCGCAGCACGTTGCGCAGCGCGATCTCCGCGTCTTCGTTCTTGATTTCCAGCAAGCGGCGCACCAAGGCCCCCAGTACGCGCAGGCGGCCGAGCCGTTCCACGCCGTTGAAGGTGTTGAAGTAGCGGTAGAAGTGCTTGTAGTGGCGCACCTCGTCGTCAGCGATGCGCCGCGTCAGGTTGCGCAGCACCGGCTCGTCGCTGGCTTGCTCCAGAGAGCGGTAGAGGGCCGCGGTGCCAGTCTCGACTACGCAGCGCGCGGCCATCTCAAGGGCTTTCGTGGGCTCGAAATTGTCGATCGAGCAGGTATGGCGGTATTCGTCGAAGAACCGCGCATAGCCACGCTCCCAGTCGAATTCGGGCCAGACATGCTCCACGTAGCGCCGCAGGGCCATGCCGTGCTGCAGCTCCTCCGCCTCCCAGTGTTCGGACAGCCAGCTGGAGGCCTCGGGATTGGTGGCGTAGTAGTTGGCCAGGTTGCCGGCGTACGTGTCCGAGCCGCTTTCGACAAAGGACGCCGACACCAGCAGGTRGAACAACTCTCGATCGGGCCGGACAAGGGCGGTGTCGATGGCCTGGAAATCGATGTCGCTCAAGGACCATGGTGGCGTTTTAGCCACATTCCCGGCATCTTGGCCGGGTAAGCTGCTGTCTGATATCGCCGGTGAGAAGGCGGTCATGCTGGACACTCCCAGAAGGGTCGCGAAGCCGGGTTCCGTGTTGGCCGGAGGCAGCCATTGCGCCGGAAGCGGGGCGGCAGGTGCAATAGGCCTCAAGGATCACGCTGACAATAAAGAGACTAGCACTAACCCTTGGAAGTTTCCCGCCGGTGCCAAGAGATGCGAGGATTTTCCGTGCAGGGTGGTGTCTTTTGTCGCATGGCAGCATCGCCGCAAGTGTGGGGCGTGAACGGCACAAGGTGTATCGGAAGCGGCCCAAATCCCCAAGGGAAATGGCTTGCGCTTAGCCCGGAAAGCGCCCGGACGCCGAAGGCGCGATGGTATGATTAGCGCCATCTATCGGGCACAAGAGAGAAGGCATGGGGCGCAACCGGCACGCGTCGGCCCCGCTTCTCATTGGAGCCCGGCTCTCCTGAACGCTGCATTACGCTAGATACCCCACGACCAACCGTGCGACTGTCCTCGATCAAGCTGGCGGGCTTCAAGTCCTTCGTCGATCCCACCAATTTTCAAGTGCCCGGCCAACTGGTCGGCATCGTCGGTCCCAACGGCTGCGGCAAATCGAACATCATCGACGCGGTGCGCTGGGTGCTGGGCGAGTCGCGTGCCTCCGAGCTGCGCGGCGAGTCCATGCAGGACGTGATCTTCAATGGCTCCACCGCACGCAAACAGGCTGGCCGCGCCAGCGTCGAACTGGTGTTCGACAACCCTGAGGGGCGCGCTGGCGGGCAATGGAGCCAATACGCCGAGATCGCCGTCAAGCGGGTGCTGACCCGCGACGGCACGTCCTCCTACTACATCAACAACCAGGCCGTGCGCCGCCGCGATATCCAGGACATCTTCCTGGGCACTGGCCTGGGGCCGCGCGCCTACGCCATCATCGGGCAGGGCATGATCTCGCGCATCATCGAGGCCAAGCCCGATGACATGCGGATCTTTCTCGAAGAAGCCGCGGGGGTGTCCAAGTACAAGGAACGCCGCCGCGAAACCGAAAACCGCCTGTCCGACACGCGCGAGAACCTGACCCGCGTGGAAGACATCCTGCGCGAGCTCGGCACCAACCTGGACAAGCTCGAAGGGCAGGCCGAAGTGGCCCAGCGCTTCAAGACCTTGCAGTCCGACGGCGAGGAAAAGCAGCACCTGCTGTGGCTGCTGCGCAAGCGCGAGGCACAGGCCGAGCAGGAGCGGCACACGCGTGCCATCGAGCAGGCACAGATCGACCTGGAGGCGCAAACCGCGCAACTGCGCCACGTCGAGGCCGAGCTCGAGACCATGCGCGCCGCGCATTACGCCGCCTCCGACAATATGCACACCGCGCAGGGCGGCTTGTACGAAGCCAATGCCGAGGTCAGCAAGCTCGAGGCCGAGATCCGCTATGTGGTGGAGTCGCGCAACCGCGTGCAGGCGCAGATCGCAGCACTGACGGCGCAGCGCGAGCAGTGGCAGGGCAAGGCCGAGCAGGCTACCGATGCCCTGGCGCAGGCCGAGGAAGAGCTGGCGGTGGCCGAAGGCCGCACCATCGAAGCCCAGGAGGCCGTCGCGCACAAGACCGATGAGCTGCCCACGCTGGAAGCCCAGTGGCGCGATGCCCAGGTGCTGTCCAACGAGCAGCGCGCCAGCATCATGCAGGCTGAGCAGGCGCTTAAGCTGGAGGCCGCGCAGCAGCGCAGCGCCGACCAGATGCTGCAGCAGCTGGAGCAACGCCGCGAGCGCCTGTCCGGGGAAGAAAAGGGGCTGGACCGCCCCGATGAAACCCGCCTGGAAGAGCAACGCGCCGAGCTGGCCGAGCAGGAAGCCGTGCTGGAAGAAGCGCAGGCCATCCTGGCCGACTCCGCCGACAGCGTGCCGCGCCTGGATAGCGAGCGCCGCAGCGCGCAGGAGCGCGTGCAGCGCGAGGCCGCCGCGATCGGGTCGCTCGAAGCGCGCCTGACCGCGCTAAAGCAGCTGCAGGAAAACGTGCAGACCGAAGGCAAGGTGCAGCCCTGGCTGGCCAAGCACGGCCTGGCCGATCTGCCGCGCCTGTGGAAGAAGCTCCATATCGAGCCGGGCTGGGAGAGCGCGCTGGAATCCGTGCTGCGCGAGAAGCTCGGCGCGCTCGAAGTCTCCAACCTGGACTGGATCAAGTCCTTCCTGTCCGACGCGCCGCCCGCCAAGCTGGCCTTCTACTCGCCGCCACCGGCCGGGCGCCCGCAGGAAACCCCCGCCGGCATGCGTCCGCTGATGGCGCTGGTGCAGATCACCGAGCCCGGCATCCGGGCCGTGATGCAGGACTGGCTGGCCGATATCTACACCGCCACCGACATGGCGTCGGCGCTGGCCCAGCGTGCCACGCTGCCCGAAGGCGCGTCGTTCGTCGTGGCCGAGGGCCATCTGGTGGGCCGCAGCTCGGTCCACCTCTATGCGGCCGATTCCRAGCAGGCCGGCATGCTGGCCCGCGAGCAGGAAATCGAAAACTTGCAAAAGCAGGCGCGCGCCCAGCTGCTGCTGTCCGACGAAGCCAAGAGCCAGGCGGTCCGAGCCGAGGCAGCCTACACCCAGGCCAGCGCCGCGCTCACCGAGGCCCGCGGACGCAGCGAGCAGGCCACGCGCCGCGTGCACGCGCTGCAGATGGATGTGCTCAAGCTGTCGCAGGCCATGGAGCGCTACGCCGCGCGCAGCGGCCAGATCCGCGAGGAACTGGCCGAAATCGCCGCGCAGATCGAAGAGCAGCGCGCCATCCGCGCCGAGTCCGAAGCCAGCTTCGAGCAGCACGACGCCGCGCTGGCGGAGATGCAATCCACGCACGAAGACCACCAGATGGCCTTCGAGGCGCTGGACAGCAAGCTGTCGTCGGCGCGGCACCAGCTGCGCGACTTCGAGCGCGCGGCGCAGGAAGCGCTGTTTGCCGAGCGCAACCTGGCTAACCGCATCGACGAGCTGCGCCGCAATATCCAGACCGCGGGCGACCAGTCGGAGCGTCTCGCCCAGTCGCTGGAAGATGCCCGCGTCGAGCTGGAAACCATCAATGAGCAGACCGCCCACACCGGCCTGCAGGATGCGCTGGAGCGCCGTGCCGAGAAGGAAGAAAAGCTCCAGCTCGCCCGCACCGAGCTCGATGCGCTGTCGGCGCAATTGCGCCAGTACGACGACCAGCGCCTGGCCGCCGAACGTAGCCTGCAGCCGCTGCGCGACCGCATCACCGAGTACCAGTTGAAGGAGCAGGCCGCGCGCCTGAACCAGGAGCAGTTCAGCGAGCAGCTGACGACCGCCGAGGTGGACGAGGCCGCGCTGGCCGGGAAGCTCACGCCCGATCTCAAGCCCTCCTACCTGCAGGGCGAGGTCACGCGCCTGAACAACGCCATCAACGCGCTCGGGCCGGTGAACATGGCCGCGCTGGACGAACTGGCGGCGGCGCGCGAGCGCAAGACTTTCCTCGATGCGCAGTCGGCCGACCTGATCGACGCCATCACCACGCTGGAAGACGCGATCCACAAGATCGACCAGGAAACCCGCGCGATGCTGCAAGGGACCTTCGACCAGGTCAACCTTCACTTCGGCGAGCTGTTCCCGTCGCTGTTCGGTGGCGGGCAAGCCAAGCTGATCATGACCGGCGACGAAATCCTCGACGCCGGCGTGCAGGTGATGGCGCAGCCGCCGGGCAAGAAGAACTCGACCATCCACCTGCTGTCGGGCGGTGAGAAGGCCCTGACGGCCATCGCGCTGGTGTTCGCCATGTTCCAGCTCAACCCGGCGCCGTTCTGCCTGCTGGACGAGGTGGACGCGCCGCTGGACGATGCCAATACGGAGCGCTACGCCAATATGGTGGCGCGCATGTCGGACAAGACCCAGTTCGTCTTCATTTCCCACAATAAAATCGCAATGGAAATGGCACACCAGTTGATTGGCGTGACGATGCAAGAGCAAGGTGTATCGCGTATCGTCGCCGTGGATATGGACGCAGCGCTCTCGATGGCGGAGGCAGCATGACGCTCCAGACCGCCCTGATCGTTGCAGGCATTGTCCTGCTGCTGCTGGTAGTCGCCTACAACCAGTGGCAGATCCGCAAGGCGCGCCGCCCGCGCGCCCTACAGCCCGATGATGACCTGCCGCCGATGCGCGAGCCGGTGGTGAGCCCGGTGGTCAAGCCGGAAGTCAGCGCCAAGCTGCATGAGCCATTGCCCGAGCATCAGGTCGAGCGGCGCGAGCCCACGTTGTCGGCTTCGCCGCTGGACGCCGCCGCCGTGGCGGCTGGCATGGCCGCCAGCTCAGCCGATGCCGACGACGCCCTGGCGGATGAAGTCGCCGTTGCCGCGGCGCCGTCGTCGGCCCATGCACCCAATGCGGCTGCCGGCAAGCCCGGGCATGCCGAGGAGGCGGGAGAGTCTGCCGGGACCGCCGAATCGCACGGCGCTGCGGACCACGAAGAACACGCGGACCACGCGGACCACGGGGAACGCACTGAACAGCAAAAGCCCAAGCAAGAGGCCGCGCCTGCCCAGGCAGCGCAGCCGGAGCCCGTTGCGCTCGATGGCCAGCCCACGCCGGCCGTCATCGATCCGCTGATCGACTGCATCGTGCCGCTGCACCTGGAGCGCAAAAGCTCGGGTGATCGCATCCTGCCGCTCACCGGCCGCCTGCGCCGTGCGGGGACCAAGCAGGTGCACATCGAAGGCCTGCGCAGCGAAGCCAATGCCTGGGAGGCGGTCACAGCCGGCCATCAGTATGAAGACCTGCAGGTGGCGGTGCAGCTTGCCAACCGCGGCGGCGCGCTCAATGCGCTCGAGTTTTCGGAGTTCGTCAATGCGGTGGAAGCGCTGGCGGAAGCGCTCGACGCCTCGGCCGATCTGCCCGACATGACCGAGACGGTCGCCAACGGCCGCGAGCTGGATGCGTTTGCCGCCAGTTGCGATGTGCAGCTTGGCGTCAACGTGATCTCCGACGGCGCGCCGTGGTCGGCAGCCTATGTGCAGACGGTGGCGACCCAGGACGGGCTGGTCCTGTCGCGCGACGGCACTCGCTTCACGCGCTATCAGGCCAACGCCGAGGGCGTGCAGCGGGCGCTGTTCACGCTGCAGTTCGGCGATACCAACTTCCTGCGCGATGACCTCACGGCCAAGGCCGGCCGCCAGATCACGCTGCTGCTCGATGTGCCGTCCGCGACGCAGGCGACCAAGCCGTTCAAGACCGTGTGCGAGTACGGCTACAGCCTGGCGCAGCGCATGGGCGCGCAACTGGTCGACGACAACATGCGGCCGTTGAGCGAATCGTCCTTCGTCGCCATCTTCGGCCAGCTTCAAACACTCTACGACAAGCTGGAAGCCCGCGGCATGCCCGCGGGCTCGCCGGTGACGCTACGTTTGTTCAGTCTCTGATACGCCAGTTCGGCATCGACGATAACGACGACAACGGATTCAGTCCTTCAGCATGAGCACCAAACCAGAAGGTGCGGCGGCGCAAGCCCCCGCGCCTATCAGCGATTCTCCCGCCGCGCGCGCCGACTGGCTGCGCGCCGAGCTGGAGCGCCACAACTATCAGTACTACGTCCTCGATGCGCCTTCGGTGCCCGATGCCGAGTACGACGCGCTGTTCCGCGAATTGCAGGACATCGAGGCCAAGCATCCCGAATTGCTGACACCTGAGTCGCCCACGCAACGCGTGGGCGGCCAGCCGCTGTCGGCCTTCGATACGGTGCGCCACGCCATCCCGATGCTGTCGCTCAACAACGGCTTCGAGGATGAGGATGTGCTGGCCTTCGACCGCCGTTGCGCACAGGGGCTGGGGCGTGCCGCCCCCGCCGAGGGCACGGCCGACCTGTTCAGCGCCGCCGAAGCGGTGGAGTATGCCTGCGAGCTGAAGTTCGATGGCCTGGCCATGTCCTTGCGCTACGAGGCCGGCCGGCTGGTGCAGGCCGCCACCCGCGGCGACGGCGAGACCGGCGAGGACGTGACCGTCAACGTGCGCACCATCAAGGCGATTCCGCTGCGYTTGCGCGGKGAGGCTGAGGCCTTGCCGGCGGTGCTGGAAGTGCGCGGSGARGTCTTCATGTAYCGCCGCGAGTTCGACAAGCTCAAYGCGCGGCAGGCCGAGGCSGGSGAGAAGACCTTCGTCAATCCGCGCAATGCTGCCGCCGGCAGCCTGCGCCAGCTGGATCCGCGCATCACCGCCAAGCGCCCGTTGTCGTTCTTTGCCTACGGGCTGGGCGAACTGCAAGGCGTGCCGCGTCCCGAGACGCACAGCGCCATGCTCGACTGGTTCGCCGGGCTCGGCATGCCAGTCTGCGCGGAGCGMGAAGTCGTGCGGGGCGCGGACGGTTTGCTGAGCTTCTATCGCGGAGTGGGCGAGCGGCGCGCGGCGTTGCCTTACGACATCGACGGCGTGGTGTACAAGGTCAACGCGCTGGCCGAGCAGGAGCGCCTTGGCTTCGTGTCGCGCGCGCCGCGCTTCGCGCTGGCGCACAAGTTCCCGGCCCAGGAAATGACCACGGTGGTCGAGGATATCGAGGTGCAGGTTGGCCGCACCGGCGCCATCACGCCGGTGGCGCGGCTGGCGCCGGTGTTCGTTGGCGGCGTGACGGTGACCAATGCCACGCTGCACAACGAGGACGAGATCCGCCGCAAGGACGTGCATATCGGCGATACCGTGATCGTGCGGCGCGCCGGCGACGTGATTCCCGAAGTGGTGGCGGTGGTGCCGGAGCGCCGGCCCGCCGACGCACGCGCCTTCGTCATGCCCACCGCATGCCCGGTGTGCGGATCGCACATCGAGAAGCTGGAAGGCGAGGTGATCGCGCGCTGCACMGGCGGATTGATCTGCGCGGCCCAGCGTAAGCAGGCGCTGCTGCATTTCGCGCAGCGCCGCGCCATGGATATCGAAGGCCTGGGCGACAAAGTGGTCGAGCAGCTGGTCGACATGGCGATCGTGCACACGCCAGCCGATCTCTACAAGCTCGGCGTCGCCAAGCTGGCCGCGCTGGACCGGATGGCCGACAAGTCGGCTACCAACCTGGTGGCGGCCATCGAGGCGTCGCGCGAGACCACGCTCAACCGCTTTATCTTCTCGCTTGGCATCCGCCATGTGGGCGAAGCGACGGCCAAGGACCTGGCCAAGCATTTCGGCAAGCTCGATGGCCTGCTGGCAGCCGACGAGGCCGCCTTGCTGGAGGTCAACGACGTGGGGCCGGTGGTGGCGCAGTCCATCGCCAACTTCCTGGCCGAGCCGCACAATGTGGAAGTCATCGAGCAACTGCGTGCCGCCGGCGTGCAATGGCCGGAAAGCGAGCCGGCGGAGCGCGCTGCGCCCGCGCCGCTGAGCGGCAAGACGTTCGTGCTGACTGGCACGCTGCCCACGCTGTCGCGCGAAGACGCCAAGGAAAAGCTGGAAGCGGCCGGCGCCAAGGTGGCCGGCTCGGTGTCGAAGAAGACCGACTATGTGGTGGCTGGCGCGGAAGCCGGCAGCAAACTGGAAAAAGCCGAGGCGCTCGGCGTGCCCGTGCTGGACGAGGCCGCCTTGCTGGCTTTGCTGGCCGAGCTTAATACCGGAGATCAAGCATGATCCGTGACATTCTCAAGATGGGCGACCCGCGCCTGCTCCAGGTAGCGCGCCCTGTCACGCGCTTCAACACGCCCGAGCTGCGCATCCTGATCGACGATATGTTCGACACCATGGATCACGCCAATGGCGCTGGCCTGGCTGCGCCGCAGATCGGCGTGGACCTGCAGGTGGTGATCTTCGGCTTCGACCGCAATMCGCGCTATCCCGACGCGCCGACCGTGCCCAAGACCGTGCTGATCAATCCCGAGCTGACGCCGCTTGGCGAGGAGCAGGATGAAGCCTGGGAAGGCTGCCTGTCGGTGCCGGGGCTGCGCGGTGTGGTGCCGCGTTTCACGCGCCTGAAGTACACCGGCTTTGACGTGATGGGCGGGCGCATCGAGCGCATTGCCGAGGATTTCCACGCGCGCGTGGTGCAGCATGAATGCGACCACCTGCAGGGCATCCTCTATCCCATGCGGGTGACGGACTTCACGCGCTTCGGCTTTACCGATGTGCTGTTCCCCGAGCTGCCTCCCAATAGTGACGACTGACTGGCGACGACTGACCGGTGACGACTGATCAGCGATTGCCCTGGCGGCGATGGCGTGCCGCGATACGGTGGGTCAGGGCGACCAGCGCCGCGCAGGCGGGATTGTCGTCGCGCTCCCGGTAAGCCAGGGTCAGCGGCGCGCGCAGCTGGTCGGCTTCTTCCATGCGGCGGTAGGCCACGCCGTGCGKGTTGAGCCCGGCCATCGAGGCCGGCACCACGGTCACGCCGGCGCCGGCGGCTACCAGGTTCAGGTTGCTCAGCATGCGCTCGACTTCCGCGCCCACGCGCGGCGTGAAGCCCAGCCGCTCGCACACCTTCAGCAGATCGCCATACATGCCCGGCGCGCCCGGGCGCCGCACCAGGATGAACGCATCGTCTGCCAGCGCGCGCAGCGAGATGGCTTCCTGGGCCGCTGCGTGGGCCGGCGCGCCGCGCTTGCGCAGCAGCGGATGGTCCAGCGGCAGCGCGATCACCATTTCCTCTTCCAGCAGCAACTCGAAACGCAGGCCTTCGGGGCGCCCCACCGGCGCGCGCAGCAGTGCGACATCGATCGTGCCTGCGGTGAGTTGCTCGATCACCTCGGCGGCGTTGTTCTCGCTGAGCTTGAGCGCAATGCCGGGAAAGCGGCGGCGGCAGGCGCGCAGGACCTCGGGCGTCAGCTTGTGCGCGGCTGCCGAGCTGGTGAATCCGACCGATAGCATGCCTTCCTCGCCGCGTGCCATGCGGCGCATGCGCTGGCGCGTCTGGTCCAGGCGCGCGAAGATGTCCAGCGCGTCAGTGCGCAGCGCCTGTCCGGCGGCGGTGAGCGCCACACCGCGCGGCTGGCGCTCGAACAGCATCACGCCCAGCTCCGTCTCGAGCGCCTTCAACTGTTGCGACAGCGGAGGCTGCTGGATGCCCAGCTGCTCGGCGGCGCGCGTGATGTGGCCGGTTTCGGCTACCGCGAGAAAGTAACGAAGGTGTCTCAGTTCCATGGTGTCTTTCCGGGCTGGGCGCGGCAGAAAGCATATCTTTTCGATATGTATTTCCACTGTGGCATATATTTTACATCGAGGTCGCGGCGGCCTAGGATGGTGCGGCTTTACGAACGAAAACACGGGCGCGCGCGCCAGGCGGCGCGCCGCATCGAGCACCGGGAGACAGGATATGAAGACACTTTGCCTTGCACGCTGCGCATCGATCGCCTCGATTGCACTGATTGCGCTAGCCGCGGCGGCCCAGTTTGGCTGCGCCGCCCCGGGCGCGGACAGTGCCGCGAGCGCGAAGCAGGCCGCACCGGCGCCCGGCACGGCGCAGCAAGCTGCAGCGCCCCAATGGCAGCGGGTCAGGCTCGGCACGGGCGCGAGCGCCTACGATTTCCCGGCCTATGCCAACCATCCGCTGGACGCAGACCTGCGCGGCATCCGCGAGGTGATCTTCGTCCAGCACGGGCTGCAGCGTAACGGCGACGACTACTTCGCGGCCGGCGCGGCACTGCTCAAGCAAACCGGGCGCAATCCCGACGAGGTGCTGCTCATCGCGCTGAACTTCCCCGGCACGCCGGATGCGGCCAAGGGCAAGCATTTCGACGGCATGCCGATATGGAGCGTGCAGGGCTGGATGAGCGGGGAGGATGCGGTCAACCCGCCGTTCTCGGTCAGCTCGCTGCAGGTGCTGGACGACCTCGTCAGCATGGTGACCAACAAGGCCCGTTTTCCCGCGGTGACCCGCGTGACCGTGGCCGGCCATTCGGGTGGCGCGCAACTGGTGCATCGCTATGCAGTGCTGAACAATGTCGATGAGCGTATCCGCGCGGGCGGCATCGATCTGCGCTACGTGGTGGCGAATCCTTCGTCGTATCTGTATTTCACGCCGGAGCGCCCACGCGGAACGAGCTTTGCGCCCTATGACACAGCCATTTGCGCGGACTACGACAATTACCGCTACGGCATGCGCGACATGGTGCCCTATGCGCGCGGCGCGAGCGGCGATGCGCTGTTCCGCCGCTATCTCCAGCGCCAGGTGACCTATCTCGTGGGCTCGGAAGATAACGACCCCAACCACCGYGTGCTCGAYAAGGCMTGCGGCGCCGAGGCCGAAGGCCCGACCCGGCTGGAGCGCGCGCGTGGCTACCTGCGCTACGCGCGGTACCTTGCCGCATCGATGGGCAGCCAGCGTCCGCCGGTGCGCCACCAGGCGTTCGAGGTGGTTGGCGTCGGCCACAACCAGCACCGGATGCTTGGCTCGCAATGCGGTGCCAAGGCGGTGTTCGGGCTGGCGGAGACGGCCAATGCGGACGGCGCGGCTTGCCGTGCGCCGCAGCTGTGAAGCGATTGGCGCAGGGCAGGGCGCGGGCTTGCGGCATGGCTTGAGACATTGGCCATGCTATGAGCCGGTGGGTACGCGGCTCGGCAGATGCGCGCTGGTGGCCATGGCGGCCGCCAGCTTGCTTTTTGGCCTGGTGCTCAGAACTTCTCGAAGGCGCCGAGGAAGCGCCACTGGCCCACCGGCAGGTCGCCCAGCACGATGCGGCCCATGCGTACGCGCTTCAGGCCCACGACCCGCAGGCCAACCTGCTCGCACATGCGGCGGATCTGGCGCTTCTTGCCCTCGCGCAGGACAAAGCGCAATTGCTCCTCGTTCTGCCAGCTCACCTTGGCCGGCTTGAGCGCTTCGCCATCCAGCGACAGGCCGTGGCGCAGCTTCTCGATCAGTTCCACCGGGAACACGTGCGAGATGTCGCGCTCGACCAGGCCTTCCGGCGAATCCCAGCTCACCCGCACCAGGTATTCTTTCTCGACGGTCGAGTCCTCGCCGATCAGGTGGCGCGCAACGCGGCCGTCCTGGGTCAGCACCAGCAGGCCGGTCGAGTCGATGTCGAGCCGGCCGGCAGGCGCCAGGCTCTTGCGCTGCCACGGGGCAAAGCGCTTGCGGGTGGGGTCCAGCTCCCACTGGTTTTCCGGCGCGAACAGCACGGCGGCAGGCTCGTAGCCATCTTCGGCCTGGCCCGACACGTAACCGACCGGCTTGTGCAGCAGCACGGTCACGCGTTCGCCCTGCTCGGAGCGTGCGGCCTGGTGGATCTCGATATTGGCGTCCGGGCTGATGCGCGAGCCCAGTTCGGTAACGGGCTGCCCGTCGACCAATACCCAGCCGCGCGGAATCCATTCATCGGCTTCGCGGCGCGAGCACAGGCCAAGTTCCGACATCCGCTTGGACAGGCGCACCAGGCCATCGGAGCTAGGCTGGGGCGCGTTCTGCACGGGGGCGGCACGTTCCGTACGTTCCGCACGGGCGCCGCCCTGGTAGTCGCGCTGGCCGGCATCGCCGGAGCGGCGCGGACGGTCATTGTCGCCACCGTGAGCGGGACGGCGAGGGCGGTCGTCGCCCTGGCCCGCAAAGCGGCGCGGCCGGTCCTGGCCTTCGCCAGGGCTGAAGCGGCGCGGACGATCGTTGCCTTCGCCCGGGCCGAAATTGCGCGGACGATCATTGCCTTCACCGGCAAAGCGGCGGGGCCGATCCTGGCCTTCGCCTGGGGCGAAACGACGCGGACGGTCATTGCCTTCGCCAGCAAAGCGGCGAGGCCGATCCTGGCTTTCACCCGGGGTGAAACGGCGCGGCCGGTCCTGGCCTTCGCCGGAGCCAAAGTTGCGCGGGCGGTCGTTGCTGTCGCCGCCAAAGCGGCGGGGCCGATCCTGGCCTTCGCCCGGGGTGAAACGGCGCGGCCGGTCCTGGCCTTCGCCGGAGCCRAAGTTGCGCGGGCGGTCGTTGCTGTCGCCGCCAAAGCGGCGGGGCCGATCCTGGCCTTCGCCAGGGGTAAAACGGCGCGGCCGATCCTGGCCTTCACCGGAGCCAAAGTTGCGCGGGCGGTCGTTGCTGTCGCCGCCGAAGCGGCGGGGCCGATCCTGGCCTTCGCCCGGTCCAAAGCGACGTGGCCGGTCCTGGCCGTCGCCCGTGCGCGGGCCGCGCGGCGGGCGCTGGCTAGCGTCTTCCGCCTTCTTGCGGCCACCGGCGCGTTCCTGTGCCTGCTTGATGCCGTCGACCACGGCGCGCACGCGTCCGCGGTTCAGGTCGGAMACTCGCACCGGCCGGGTGGCGGCGGGTTTGCGGGCATTGCCCTCGGGCGCGGCGGTCTTGATGCCCAGCGTCTTGCGCTTGGGCGAATTGCTATCGGTCATATCTTCTATGTGGGGCGTCCGGCCTAGATGGCCAGCGCCGCCAGCAGGTCCTGTTCAAGCTGTAACTGCAGTTTGTTATCCKAGGCGAGGCGGCTGCCATCGACCAGGAAAACGTCTTCCACCCGCTCGCCGAGCGTATTGATGCGGGCGGTATGCACCGAGGTGCGATGTTTGGCCAGTACGCGGGAAATCGCGTACAGCAGGCCGGTGCGGTCGTTGGCCGACAAGGAAAGCAGGTAGTACTGGCCGCGCTCGTCGGGGCGCAGGTCCACGCGCGGCTTGATCGGGAAGCTGCGCGACTGGCGCGACAGCCGCCCCTGGGCGGGTTCCGGCAGCGTGCCTTGCTGCTGCAGGCGCTCGGCCAGTTCGTGCTCCACCAGCGCGATGATGTCGCGGTAGTTGCCGCTGGCATCGCTGCTGATGCCCGGGTCGGTCACCTGGAACGTATCCAGCGCATAGCCGTGGCGCGTGGTGTGGATCTTGGCTTCCTGGATGGAGAAGCTCTTGCGCTCGAAATAGCCGCAGATGCGCGCGAACACGTCGGGCTGGTCCTTGACGTAGACCGCCACCTGCAGGCCTTCGCCCGCAGGCGACAGG